>NZ_VMMR01000024.1:0-17606 GCF_013277285.1 Streptococcus sp. 339
ACCATACCTACGGCAAGGCGACGCTGACGTGGTTTGAAGAGATTTTCGAAGAGTATTAAATAAAAATTATTGTATGTTGTTGCCCTTAACTTGGAATGATAAGGGAATAACTAGAAAGATTTGTGAATACAGACTATTTCTGATATACTAAATATACAGTAATAATGAATGATGGGAGATGGGATGAAAGAATTTCAATTTGAGAGAAAGCAGCGTTTTTCTTTGAGGAAATATGCAATAGGAGCTTGCTCGGTCTTGCTAGGAACGAGTTTATTTTTTGCTGGTATGGGTGCTCAGCCTGTACAGGCTACAGAAACGAGTTCAACACTAATTTCAAGTCATTATTTGGATGAGCAGGATTTACCTGAAAAGCTAAAATCTGAGTTGCAATGGTTTGAGGAAAATAAGATTGAGGTAAAAGAGGGAAAAGAATACTACTTTATCTATCGAAAATTGGCTACAAGATTACCAGAAACAGGTCTGTTTTCTAATGATGGGATGTTTATCTTGGGAGCAGGATTATTATTGCTTTCCTTCACTTTAATCAAGAGAAAAAGGGGAGCGTCTTACTTCCTTGTGACAGTCTTTGCTGTTGGTGGTTGGGTAGCATCCATCTCTGCTTTAGAAAATTTGGTAGAATTGCAACCAGCCCTTGTTAAGAGAGTAGAAGGTCAGTTTCTACCAAGTCCTGAAAGAGTCCAAGGATACGAATTTACGGGATATTATTTGGTAAGAGATAGTGCTAGTAAGGAACTTTCTGTTGATAAGGTAGAGTCGCCAGCATTATCTCAAAAGGAGGAAAGTTCAGAACCTCAATCTAAGAAGATTGTACCACAGACTGCATCTCATTTTAGCTCGACTGAAGACCTTGTGCAATCTCCTCAACCATCCTACGCAGTTGAGAAAATTGTTGAAGCTCCTGATGAAATTGTGCCTATAGGGCCTAAGGAAGAAGTTGCAGGAAATCCCAAAGTAGAACAACCGAAAGCAGAAGATAATAGTGATTATAAAACAAGTCCTGAGGAAGGTGTGTTAAATGCCACAGTAGAGAAACCAGAATTGCTAATCACTACAGAGGAGGTTGTTTTCCAAACGATAGAACAAGAAGATGCAACCTTAGCTAAAGGGCAAACTAAAGTTGTTCAAGAAGGTGTTGTTGGTGAACGCACCATCTATACGGAAGTCACTGTCGTTAATGGGGAAAAGTCTAGCAAAGTTATAGAAAATATAATCACAAAAGAACCAGTGAACAAGGTGATTGCAGTTGGGACTAAGGAAGAAGTTGCACCAAAACCAACACAACCTGTAACTCCAGAGCCAGAGGAAGTTAAACCAGTTCAACCTGAAAAAACTCCAATAGTAGAGAATGAAACAGAGACAAAACCAGTTGATGGAATAGGACAACCAAGACCAGGAGCCGAAGCGACATCGGGCGAGAAACAAACACCTGACAAACCCGAAGCCGAGCCGAAGCAACCAGAGCCAGCAACCCCAGTCGTGGAATCAGGGGGCGAGGAGAATCAAACTCATGCCCCACAAGGTACTGAGTCTAATCAACCATCTAAAGAAACTGCTGAGACCAAAGATTCTGAACCAGCAATCCCAGCCGTGGAATCAGGGGGCGAGGAGAATCAAACTCATGTCCAACAAGGTACTGAGTCTAAGCCACCATCTAAAGAAACTGCTGAGACCAAAGATTCTGAACCAGCAACCCCAGCCGTGGAATCAGGACGCGAAGAAGATCAATCTCTTGCGGAACAAAAGGGTGAGGAGAAACAGCTGGAGAATTCAGTTGAGGGGGTAAAAGATGTTGGTGAGTCTGCCCCACAAGGTACTGAGTCCCAGCCACCATCTAAAGTAGCTGCTGAGACCAAAGATTCTGAGCCAGAAAGCCCAGCCATGGAATCAGGGGGCGAGGAGAATCAAACTCTTGCCCCACAAGGTACTGAGTCTAATCATCCATCTAAAGCAACTGCTGAGACCAAAGATTCTGAACCAGCAACCCCAGCCATGGAATCAGGACGCGAAGAAGATCAATCTCCTGCGGAACAAAAGGGTGAGGAGAACCAGCTGGAGAATCCAGTTGAGGGGGTAAAGGATGTTGGTGAGTCTGCCCCACAAGAACCCCAAAAACAACCAGAACAACCAGAACAAACGGCTCCATCTCCAGAGGTCAACCCAAGTCAAGGAAACGAACCAGAATCAGCTGTTCAGCCTGAACCCTTATCTCCCCAAGAACAGTCAGATTCACAAGAGCAACCAACTGTCCCAAGTCCAGTAACGAAAGAAAAAGTATTGGAATATAAAACAACATATAAAGCTTCACCAGCCTTAAATTACAAAGAGCAACGAGTAGAAGTAGCAGGCGAAAATGGTAAGGAAGTGACAACTACTTCTTACAGTTTTGATGAAAGTACTGGGAAAATAGTAGAAAACACTTCAACAAAAATAGAAAAACATCCAGTAGATAGAGTTGTTAAGGTTGGAAATGTAGAAGAAACAAGATCAACAACCAAAAGACGTGAACAGTTTATCGCGGATGAGTCACTTGATAAAGGGGTTAAAGTAGTTAGAGAACAAGGTCAAGATGAAGAAACAACGACTATAAGTGTTTATAAAGTAAATTCGACGACAGGAGAATTAACTGATCCAGAAGTTTCAACAAAAGTAGCCAAAGCAATGCAAGCGAAAATAACGGCAGTAGGAACAAAACCAACAGTTCAATCACAAGAAATTCCTTTTAAGACAATTTATAAAGCATCGTCAGATTTAAGTTACAATGTGCAACAAGAAGAAACACCAGGGGAGAATGGTAGCTCAGTATCAACTACAACATACACAGTAAATCAAGAAACAGGAGCTATCTCAGAAGAAACTACAACAGAAAACACTCCAGCTAAAGACAAAATAGTAAAAGTTGGAAATGTAGAAAAGATCGTGTCACCTATAGAAATCACCGAGTTGAGAAAAGATAACCCTGAACTTCCAAAAGGAAAAGAAGAGGTTGAAGATGCAGGTGAGCAAGGGGAAACAACCGTCACTAAAACTTATGAAGTTAATCCGGAGACAGGAGAGTTAACAAATCCAATTGAGAAAACTGAAATAACTAAAGCTATGCGACAAAAAGTAATCTTGGTTGGTACTAAAGAAGACACTCAAATTCCTCAGACCAAAGTAGAGACCAAAGCTGTTCCTTATGAAACCATTTATGAAAAGAATGAAGCGCTAGACCACGGCGTTACAAGAGTAAAAATTTCGGGTGTTGAGGGACAAGAACAAGTTACTACTACCTATACCAAAGATCAAGCAAGTGGCAATATTTCTGAGAGTAAAACTGTCAAAATAGTAGCCAACAAAGTTGATCAAGTTGTAGAAGTTGGAACTAAACCGAGTGTTGAAACCACTGTCCTATCTCATAAAATGATCTACCAGGTGAATCCTGCTTTGGAGTTCAGAAAAGAGGAAGTAGCGGTTGCAGGGCGTGATGGTTCGGTGGAAACTAGGACGACTTATCAACTAGACCAGGCAACAGGTCAGGTGACGGTATCTGACACCACTAGACAAGTAAATCCAGCAGTCGATAAAGTGATTCAAGTTGGTAATGTGGAAAAAGTAATACAACCGATTGCTGTTACTGAGGAACGAAGAGAGGATTCTTCTCTTGCTAAAAAGATGGAAAAGGTAGCCTCTGAAGGAGAAGTTGGTGAGAATACACTGACCAGAACCTACGCTATCAATGAACAAACTGGTGAATTGGTTAATCCTCGAGAAGTGAGTCAAATAACAAAACCAATGAAACCGAGAGTTGTTTTAGTTGGTAGTCAGGAGGATAAACCACACATCCTTCCAACAAATAGTGAGAGAGAAGATGCTGTGGATGTGTCTGCTCTGACCACAAGCGCGAGGTCAGTAGACTTCTTACATGACAGTAAACTAAAAGCACAGTTAGAGCCTACCTATGATCCTCGAGATATTATAACAAGGAGAATTGCGCTCAGAAAAACACACCCAAATATCACTGACCAAGAGGTCAAAGATATGTTGCGCATAGAGTATCTTCAAAAACTGTCAATCCAAGAAAGCTTTGATCAGACGAAGAGGCAAGCTGAGTCAAGTTTCAAAAAGATTGCCTCGCATACATTAGGAATTATAGGAGATACCCCTGAAAATCGCAGCAAGGTCAAACAAGAGCTGGAGCAATACAAAGAGCAGATTTTGTTGGGACTGTCTTATATCAATCGTTTTTATAATATTCAATTTGGGGACACGAATATTCGTGATATTCTGGCCTTTAATCCAAGCTCATTTGGTAATAAGACAATGACAGCCTTGGATAGTTTGAAAAAATTAGGATCCATGTCTTATGAAGAGATGAAATTGACCAATAGTCCTCAAACATTTACAAAGTATTTATCTACCATTACAGGTAAGGCTAGCTTGAAGGAATTTTTAGACAGCAATCGCCAACTCTTTACGTCAGATGATGCGGATACCTGGCTTAAAAAATCTAGCCAAGCTATGATTGTTGAAAAACCATCTAAGGAAAATCCTTCAGCGCATGTCGGGCTGTATAGCAAGTTGACAGCTGGGGAAAAGGATCCTCGTAAACAAGAGGCTAATATGGCTGCTATTTTGGGACTTTTGAATGTGAAAGAACCAAATGTTTATGTGATTAGTAATATGGCGACGATTACTTACGGTAATATTGGTTCCTATATAGATACTTCTCTCGCCCAGTCTAATCCAACTAAGTACCAGGCTGAGCTTGCTAGAGTCAAGTCTTTAATTGAAAAGGCGGCTGTACAACAAGCCAACTATGTCGATACTCTTTATCGTATAACAAAACCAGAAAATCGTGATAAGTTGCTGACAAATCGCTTGATTATTGATACGATGAAGAAATATACAAGTAATCCGAATGCCCAGATTGATAGCACTTGGTCACCAGCTACTGGTAGTGGAGCTGATAAGGGGGTCGACCAGTTTATGACTCCTATGAATTACTATTCTCCAGTAAGTAAGGTGGGAGCTGAGGCTAATGGATTAGGTGTCCGTTACTTTATAGATAGAGTTCTGGATGATAGAGGTTCAGCGACTTATTCTCATGAAATGACGCACTTACTAGATAGAACGGTCTTGTTTAATAATCACGGTCGTCGAGATGGTACAGCCGCAGAGTTTTATGCGCGTGGTATTTTTGAAAACTCCTATAATCCAGAAAAGGATACTTATTTCAATCTCAACTTTGTATATGATGAGAGTGATAAGGATGGATTTTACAATAAGACACCTGATCGATTTAAAACGGCAGAAGATTTGCAATCTTACATGAAGGGAAGTTTTGATGTCCTTTATACTCTAGATTATCTAGAAGCTGAGGCAACGAAAAATCTAACTGATGAAGAAAAAACTAAATATTTCAAGAAAATAGTTCCGATTAGTTCACCATTTAGAAGATGGATAGATTATCGTAATACAGTAATTCCAGCAACTCATAAGAGTGAGGAGATTCAAGCTCTGACCTTAGAAGATGCCAAAAACTTGACAGATATTGATAGTTTAATTGACAATCATATCCTGGTCAATCGTTATATCATTGCTGGCTTTAAGGATAAAGGTAAAATTGCACCAAATGGTTACTATACCGTTGATATGTTTGATACCATTTATGGTGTTAGTCAAAATGACTCTGGTATGAGTGGGGACATCACCTTTAGAAAACAAGCCTTTGAATTGATGGCTGCTTTGGGCTACTATGAAGGATTTGTTCCTTATGTATCAAATCAGTTTAAAGAAGAAGCTGAAGCAGAGGGAGTACCGTTATCAGATAAATATATTTTTGATAAAATTCTAGGAAAAACATATGCTGAGTTCAAAAAAGAGCAAATAAATGAGCGTGTTGAGAAATTAGGTAAGTTAACACCAATTACTATAAATTACAACGGAAAAGAAGAAGTGATTGATAGTAAAGAAAAATTACAAGAGCTTATGAATAAAGCTGTTAAAGAGGAACTTGCTCAAATAAAAGCAGGAAACACAACAGCTCAGAAATTTATGTTTATTGAAACTCCAGTTCAAAAACTGAAAAAAGCGATTTATAAAGCTTATCTCAAAGATTCAGATGACTTTAGACAGTCGATTTACAATAGTTAAGACAAAAGGGACATCTCTCTGGAATGAACATTCAGAGAGGTGTTTTTTGCGCTCTTGTAAGGTTTGACCTTGTTTCTTGAAAATGACAGTTTATATGAACATGGAGTGATTTTCAGACTTTTCCACAAATTATAGAATCTTTTCTGAGGATTTAGGGAGTGATGGAGGAAGTCTTGAAAGCGCTTTTGTTTTGTGCTATAGTCAAGTCAATAGACTTGTTTAACGAGGAATGCTTGTATGAGAAGAGAAGAAGTTTTACGAAATCACTGGTTTTTTAGTCAAGAGGTGGGGAAAGAAGAGGCCTTGGCGCCGGATTTTCAGAGGGAAAATTGGCAGTCGATTCAAGTACCACATGACTGGAGTATTTACAATGATTTTGATCAGTATTCTCCAGCGCAAAATGAGGGTGGGCAGCTAAATGGTGGTCAAGCTTGGTACCGGACACAGTTTTACTTGGAAGAAGATGTCAGTCTTGTTTCGGTGCGTTTGCTCTTTGATGGGGTTTACATGAATGCCCAAGTCTATATCAACGGGCAAGTGCTGGGCTATTATCCCAATGGCTATACACCCTTTTCTTATGATATCACCCCTTATCTAAGAAACGATGGGACAGCCAACCAGCTTGCGGTTTTTGTGGAAAATCAGCAACCTAGCAGTCGTTGGTACTCTGGTAGCGGTATTTACCGGGAAGTAAAATTGTTGATGACAGATTCGGTGCATCTGGATTTGTATGGGATTAAGATAGAAAGTCCCAAGCTCAAGGAACAAAGAGATAGATGGGTGGAGACTCAGCTTACAAGTAAGGTTTCAAATGATGGCTCTCAGTCTGTGTCGGTGTATTTGGAGCAGAGTATCTGGTATGATGGACAACAGGTTTCAGACTGGCAGGCGACAGACTCTCTAGTGATTGAGTCTGGGGACAAATATTCTTTCCAACAAGCCATATCAATTTTCCAACCTTTGCTTTGGGATATTGACCATCCTTACCTTTACCAATTGAAGACTCGCCTTTACAAAGATGGCATTTTGGTTGATGAAGAAGAGGAGACCTTTGGTTACCGCTATATGGATTGGCAAGTGGATAAGGGCTTCTTTCTAAATGGTCGCTGGTTGAAGATTCATGGGGTTTGTTTGCACCATGACTACGGAGCGCTGGGAGCTGTGGAAAACAGGTCAGCTGCTGAGAGACGCTTGCGCCAGATGAAGGAAATGGGCGTCAATGCTATTCGAATTACCCATAATCCAGCCAGTAGCATTTTACTCGCTCTAGCTGCCAAAATGGGGCTACTCATCCAAGAAGAAGCTTTTGATACCTGGTATGGAGGCAAGAAAGAATATGATTATGGTCGCTTTTTTGAGGAAGAAGCGACTCATCCAGAAGCGAAAGCAGGCGATTTCTGGTCAGATTATGATTTGCGCACTATGATTGAACGTGGCAAGAATAATCCGGCGATTTTTATGTGGTCTTTGGGAAATGAAGTCAGCGAAGCAAATGGCGATGCTCATTCATTGAAGACGATCAAACGCTTGCTAGAAAGGGTTAAGGAGGTTGATGATAGCCGTTTTGTGACCATGGGAATGGATCAGTTCCGCTTTGGAGATGGGTCTGGAGGTCATGAAAAGATAGCCGATTTGCTGGATGTGGTGGGCTTAAATTACTCGGAAGACAATATTGACGGGATTCGCAAAAGACATCCCAAGTGGCGACTTTACGGGTCTGAAACCTCATCGGCTACACGGACTCGTGACAGCTATTTTCGCCCAGCTAAGGAATGGGTTGGGGATAATCGCCGCGTGCGGAATTTTGAACAGTCGGACTATGGCAATGACCGGGTTCCTTGGGGGAAGACCGCGACGGCTTCTTGGATAGCAGATAGAAATCGGCTAGACTATGCGGGTCAGTTTATCTGGACAGGAGTGGACTATATCGGTGAGCCGACTCCTTGGCACAATCAAAATGACACGCCTGTAAAGAGTTCCTATTTTGGGATCGTGGATACGGCAGGGATTCCTAAAAATGACTATTATCTCTATCAAAGTCAGTGGTTGGACCTAGATCAGCAGCCTATGGTTCATATCTTACCTCACTGGAATTGGGAAATCCACAAGAGTTATCAACAAGTTGTGGATAAGTATGGGGATATCCTTGTTCGAGTGTATTCAAATGCTGGTTCAGTAGAGCTATTTCTCAATGGAAAATCTCAAGGTAGGAAGACCTTTCAGGAGAAATGGACTTCAGATGGCAGAAAATACCAAGAGGGACAAGGTTCTGACCAACTCTATCTCGAATGGCCTTTGGCTTATCAACCGGGAGAATTGCATGCTGTGGCCTATGACTGTCAAGGTCAGCTTGTGGCAGAAGATAAGGTGGTGACTGCAGGTAAGCCAGCCCAAATCGGCTTACATGCCGAGAAAACACAACTGGAGCCAGATGGGCAAGACCTCCTCTATCTTTATTTTGATGTATTGGACCAAGCTGGAAATTGGGTGCCGACTGCTTCCAATCAGCTTCATTTTGAAATTGAAGGCCCTGCTCGCATTGTAGGTGTGGATAATGGCAGGCAGGCCAGTCGTGAACGTTACCAAGCCCAGAAAAATGGTCGGTTTCAGAGGAAAGCCTTTCATGGCAGAGGTGTACTTTTGGTTCAGAGCTTGGAGCAGGCAGGCCAAGTAAGAGTAAAGGCCAGTGCCAGAGGACTAGAGCCAGCAAGTTTTGATCTCTTAGTGGGAGAGGCTTTTGATTGCCAGCCAGTGAAAAATCAGCGCTTGTTTGAGATTCGAGTGAACAAGCAGGCAGGATTACAAGAAGGGGATTCCCCAGCCATTGGACTTTATCCACAAACTGTGGATAACCCTGTGAACAAGGTGGGGAATAGTGAAGTGATTTGGGAGACGAGTGGTAGTGCCCACGCCATTATCAAGCAGGGAGTGCTTCATTGCTTGTCTGCAGGGGACTTGGCTATCAGTGCTATTTATCAAGGAAAGACCTATCAAATACATTTGCAGGTGGCAGAAAATAGCTCACTAGGGAAGCCAGTTTCTGTAAGACCACTTCGCTTGTATACAGATAGGGGGACTTATCCACAGCTTCCGTCTTCGGTCTTGGTGGACTATGAGTTTGGCGGTGCAAAACGAGTCAAGGTTGTTTGGGAGGCAATAGCCGAAGAAGATATGGCAAGCTTTCATGAGTTTACGGTATATGGCCAGCTAGAAGGGCTGGATTTAAAGGTTTCTGCTCAGATTTGTGTCCAAGGGATTTGCGCTATTGAGACTGAAAGGATTTGGACGCTTGTCAAGGAAGCCCCACACCTACCAGACCGAGTTAAGCTAGTCTTATCAGATGGCAGACGAGATACGGCCAAGGTGATTTGGGATGAACTCGATCCTCAAGTCTATGCTCAGGTAGGAGAATGTATTCTTACAGGACAAGTAGCGGGCTGTGAGTTGCCAGCAACAGTCACCATTCATGTGACAGATGCCAGTGTAGATGGGGAAGTCATTTCCAATCAGTGGACAGGATCCAACCTGCCTCTGGTATTTGCTTCCCACTCAGAGCCTAATTACCCAGTCTCTTACCTCAATGACAAGGTCATTTCTCGGAAGAAATCGACAGCCAATACTTGGATTGCCAAGTCAGAGCAAGCCAATGTCGGCATTCTTTTTGGAGATGCAGGGATTTTAAAACCGCGATTTGTGGATAACCTGACCTTGTATTATGTTGAAAATCAAGAATACGTGGCGGTGGAACCTACTTTTATTGATTATTATGTAGGGAATGAGCCTAGCTTACCTCGGACTCCCAACCATTTGGATAAGGATTCCCTGCTCAAGCAAGAGGAGGATTGGCGATCTGTATCAGCTATCCGAAAAGTTTCAAGCGACAAGGCTGAAGGGCTTCGTTTTGAATTTGACAAGGTGGAAACCTATGCCCTTCGTCTTCGATTTGAAGGCTTGACAAGCCCTCTAGCCTTAACAGAATTGCAAGTACATGCCAAAAAAGTTAAGAAAAATGTAGATAGGAAGTAATATGGTAAGAGAAATAAAACCGCATGGCCCCTTGCCTAGTCAGGCCCAGCTAGCTTATTTAGAGGATGAACTAGCAGCCTTTATCCATTTTGGTCCCAATACCTTTTATGACCAGGAATGGGGTACAGGTCAGGAGGATCCTGGACGATTTAACCCGACAAGGTTAGATGCGCGTGAGTGGGTTCACGTGCTCAAGGAAACGGGCTTTAAAAAGTTGATTTTGGTGGTCAAGCACCACGACGGCTTTGTCCTCTATCCGACAGTTCACACAGATTATTCGGTCAAGGCCAGTCCTTGGAGGAATGGAGAGGGAGATTTGCTTCTTGAAGTATCACAAGCTGCCACAGAGTTTGATATGGATATGGGGGTCTACCTGTCACCGTGGGATGCTCATAGTCCCCTCTATCATGTGGACCGAGAAGCGGATTATAATGCCTATTATTTGTCTCAGTTGAAGGAGATTTTATCAAATCCTGCCTATGGAAATGGAGGGAAATTTACTGAGATATGGATGGATGGTGCCAGAGGAGAGGGAGCGCAAAAGGTCAATTATGAATTTGAAAAATGGTTTGAAACCATTCGTGAACTACAGGGAGATTGCTTAATTTTTTCAACAGAAGGCACTAGCATTCGCTGGATTGGTAATGAACGAGGCTATGCAGGTGATCCCCTGTGGCAAAAGGTGAATCCTGACAAACTAGGAACAGAAGCAGAGCTGGACTATCTTCAGCACGGAGATCCTTCGGGTACGATTTTTTCAATTGGTGAGGCAGATGTCTCTATCCGGCCGGGCTGGTTTTACCATGAGGATCAGGATCCTAAGTCTCTCGAGGAGTTGGTCGAAATCTATTTTCACTCAGTGGGGAGAGGAACCCCGCTCCTGCTTAATATTCCGCCGAATAAAGATGGGCTCTTTGATGCAAAGGATGTTGAACGCCTTTATGAATTTGCGGCCTATCGCAATGAGCTCTATAAAGAAGATTTGGCTCTGGGAGCTAAGGTATCTGGTCCAGCTCTTTCCGCAGACCTTGCTTGTCACCATCTGACAGATGGCCTTGAAACTAGCTCTTGGGCAAGCGATGCAGACTTGCCCATCCAGCTAGAACTAGACTTAGGATCTCCTAAAACTTTTGATGTCATTGAGTTAAGAGAAGATTTGAAGCTAGGGCAACGAATCGCTGCTTTTCATGTGCAAGTAGAGGTGGACGGCGTCTGGCAAGAATTTGGCAGGGGCTTTACAGTTGGTTATAAGCGCCTCCTGCGAGGTCCGCTAGTAGAGGCACAGAAGGTGCGCGTGATGATTACAGAGGCACAATCTATGCCTGTATTGACCAAGATTTCACTCTATAAAACTCCTAGCTTATCAAAAAAAGAAGTTGTTCAGGGACTAGCATTTGCAGAAAAAAGTCTAGCTGTAGCAAAGGGAGAGACTCTTCATTTTAGGATTGAACGTAGCGAAAGTAATACTCCTTTGGAAGCTAAGATTTCGCTTCAACCGGGGACTGGTGTCCATGGTGTCGCCTATCAGGACGAGATTCAAGTCCTTCAATTCCAAACTGGAGAAAGCAAAAAAGATTTGTGCATACCAACACTGTACTTTGTTGCTGATAAGACCTTAGATTTCTATCTAAATCTGACTGTTGATGGACAACTGGTTGACCGAGCTCATATTTTAGTTGAAACGAGATAAAATATCTTTACAATTCATTTCTTTTCCGAATAAATAGATAGTAGCAGTAAATCTAGTAAACCTAGATTTAAAACTATGGTATAATAAAAGGAGGAAATGGATGATTTTAAGACATCCGGGCATTAGCCCAACTAATGACTTGGTTGCTAAGAAAATTTTCAGCAACCCAGAAATCACTTGTCAGTTTATTCGCGATATGCTGGACTTGCCAGCCAAAAATGTGACCATTTTGGAGGGAAGCAATATTCACGTCTTGCCTTCCCTGCCGTACTCGGCACAGGATTTCTATACCAGTATAGATGTTTTAGCTGAACTAGATAATGGCACTCAAGTAATCATTGAGATTCAAGTCCATCATCAGAATTTTTTCATCAATCGCCTGTGGGCTTATTTGTGTAGTCAGGTCAATCAAAACCTAGAAAAAATTCGCCAACGTGAAGGTGACACCCACCAGAGTTACAAACACATTGCACCAGTATATGCTATCGCAATCGTGGACAGCAATTATTTCTTAGATGACCTGGCTTTTCATAGTTTTAGTATGCGCGAGGACACGACAGGTGAGGTTTTAACCATCACCAATAATGGACAAGAAAATCATCTGGTTAAGATGGCGTTCTTGGAACTAAAAAAATACAGAGAAACCAGCAAAGACGAGGTTCGCAAGCCGTGGTTGGAGTTTTTTGGTAATAAGCCCTTTACTCAGGAACCCGAGCGAGCCATCAGCCAAGCAGATCAACTGCTGGACTACAAGAGCTGGTCCGAGGAGGACAGGGAGATGTTTAGTGAACAACGCAGACGCGAAGAACAAGCCTTGCTAGCGCAGGACTATGCCTTGGAACAAGCTGAAGAAAAAGGGTTGGAGAGAGGTCGTGCAGAAGGTCTTGAACGTGGTCGAGCTGAGGGGATTGAACAAGGCATCGAAAAAGGTTTAGAGCGTGGACTTGAACGTGGTCGAGCTGAGGGGATTGAACAGGGCATCGAAAAAGGTTTAGAACAAGGACTTGAACGTGGAAAACTTTTTGCCTTTCTGGATATGGTTCGCCAAGGACTTCTGACTTCCGAGGTTGCCAGCCATCAGCTGGGTATGACTGTCGCTGAGTTTGAGTCGCTATTGAAAAAACATTACAAATAAGACCTAAAAAAATACAGAGAAACCAGCAAAGATAGCATTCGCAAACCATGGTTGGAGTTTTTTGGTAATAAGCCCTTTACTCAGGAACCCGAGCGAGCCATCAGCCAAGCAGATCAACTGCTGGACTACAAGAGCTGGTCCGAGGAGGACAGGGAGATGTTTAGTGAACAACGCAGACGCGAAGAACAAGCCTTGCTAGCGCAGGACTATGCCTTGGAACAAGCTGAGGAAAAAGGGTTGGAACGCGGTCGTGCAGAGGGGATTGAACAGGGTTTAGAGCGTGTTCACATGATTACAGCCTATGAGAATGTGGCTCTCTGGCATGAACACGACATTTCCCACTCATCAGCTGAGCGTATCATCACACCTGATACGACCATCTTGATTGACTACATGCTCAACCGTTTTGGAAATATCGTCAAGAACTTGACGGTCTTACCAGAAAACATGATCCGCAACATGAACGCGACTTTTGGTCTGATCTTTAGCCAACGTGCCATGTTGACCTTGATTGAACAAGGCATGACCCGTGAGCAAGCCTATGACTTGGTACAACCAAAAACAGCCTACTCTTGGGACAAGCAAGTAGACTTCAAACTACTTCTGGAAGCAGATCCAGAGGTGACATCACGTTTGACACAAGAGGAAATCGATGAGATTTTCAACCATCTTTACTATACCAAACGAGTGGAGCCTATCTTTGAACGTCTAGGATTAGAATAATTAGAAAAAATCGAATTTCTATGACTCCATTTATAGGAGTAGCAGAACTTCGATTTTTATGTTATCTTAAAGCCCTTTGCTAAAAAATATAGTAGATTGAAACTAGAATAGTACACCTCTGCTTCTAAAACATGGTTAGAAATCGATTTGATTGTCCTGAATGATTTGTCCTATTTCTATTTTACTTTACTTTACTATGGAACCGTTCCATAAGGAGAGAGATTGGAAAATCTCCAGACTAGAGAAGTCAGCGACTTTTTTTGAATCTTGTTCCTTAAAGCTAGTCGTCTTTTTCAAGTGACCTGAATCTGCTTTAAAGCTGCCCCTACTGAAGGGAGAGCACAATCAAGCTGTGCCGCAATTTCCCTAAAAGCAGCCTCGATATGAGCCTCTACAAAAGCTTTCGACTCCTCTATAAGGAAGCTTTCGATTTTTGATGAGTCGCTCTTTCCGCTCTCAGTGTCCTTGCTCACCTCATTTCTTTTCTTAGCTGAAGAGAGTTCTGAGACCAAGATTAAAAACTTTGGCTGCCTCGGCAGGCCTGTGTTCTTTTTTGATGCCATCCAATGCTCCTTGTTTAAAATCAGTAGGCTAGGCCATGGCTTTCTGATAACCTGCTTGTTTAAAACTGAGCAGCTATAGTAAGTGGTCAAGGCTAGTCAAGTAGTCAGGAGAGGCAAGGAGCCGCTATCTTCTGTTCTATGGCAAGCAATCAGAATAGCTAGTGATATCACTGGCAGTTTCTCTTTTTTAGGCTCCTTGCATGTTGTCATCTTCAAATGATGCTAATGAAAAAGGTGCAACCCCTTACATTTTTTCTACTTATTTTGTCGAGGCTAGTGAAAAAGATAGAGTTATTTTGAAAAAATAATATTTATAGAAATTAAGGGTTGATTGAATCCTAAAAAATCAGAGCATAAGATGCCATGAGAATCAGTAAATCCTTAACAAATTCATAAAATAATGAAAAATATGGATAAAAAAACCGAATAAAATTCACGAAAATCGAAAAAATGTTTTTTTTTTAGCAAAATATTAGCAAACAAAAAAGTTGCATATATCTTGGTAATTATGTATCATAGTAAAGTAAATCTATGCATAGAGGAAGTCTCCTTCTATAAGGAAGGAGGAGCCTCTCTTATGTAGAAAAATATAATCCTAAAGGAGATTTAAGTAATGGACAAGAAAGTATCCATGAGTCGTTCTGAGCGCCTGCGTCGTGAGAAGGTCACGCGTTATTCTATTCGTAAATATAGTTTTGGTGCAGCCAGTGTGGCAGTAGCGGCTCTATTTATGTTTTTGGGGAACGGAGCAGTGTCAGCTGCTGAGAATGGCGCAGACTCACAAGGCGGAGCCGCTGTGGCAGCTAACCCTAACGGAGGGGAGGAGGCTGACCCAGGAGATGGAGCACCGTCTACTGGTGCAGAAAATGGAGAAGCAACAGCTGGGAGTGAGGCCCCTGCAGCTACCACTGATCAGCCTCCAGTGGTAGAGATTCCATATTCTAATACTACTGAAAGAGAAATCTATGTCTATGGTGCAGAAGAAACCTCATTTGAGATCAAAATTAAAGATGATGCAGGTAAGATTAAGGGAGCTACACTACTACAAGGTGGGAATAACCGTTTTAATTCTGTAGCAGGTGAAACTGATAAAATCAATACTAAGTATGGATATAAAGCCAATGAGTTTAAAACTGAAA
Source organism: Streptococcus sp. 339 (assembly GCF_013277285.1). NCBI lineage: Bacteria > Bacillati > Bacillota > Bacilli > Lactobacillales > Streptococcaceae > Streptococcus > Streptococcus sp. 339. The sequence continues at coordinate 15,430 of NZ_VMMR01000024.1, forward strand.
CACCAGCATCGGACGCGACACCAGCAGTTATCAGATACTCAGGTACTCCAGCTTCAGACGGGACATTTACTCAAGCTAAATTAGATAATGCGACAAGAGGGGAAACTCCATCGGGATTTCCTTTAGGTTGGCGTTATGTGCGAGTTACTGATACTAACGGTAGGGACTTTACGGGCTCTAACACTGGAAAGGCTAATGACCATGCCTTTAATGTTGTACTTAAACCTCAAAATCAAAAATATGATATGACAACACCAGCAACAGAAGCTGAAAAAATGGCGGTGGGGGATGCCAACAATGTAAGTGAGCGAGAGTTTGAAGCCATAAAGAACTCACTTAAACTAGAGTACTCTAAACAAAATAACGACCTGAACCTAACGTCGAAAGGTGGTCAAAACGTAGAAAATAGAGACTCTAAGATTAAAACTATTGCAAAAGAAGCTAATGATATTGTAGTAACCTATAAAGACGGATCTATAGACAGAAAACCATTAACAGAGTTTGCGCGTACAAATGTTGCTCCGACAGTTGAGCTTCCATACTCAAATGAAGCTAATAAACAAATCTATGTTTATACAGGTGAAAACACTGATCTAACTTTCAAAGGTACAGATGAAAACGAAGTTAAAGATCTTTACCTACGTGGACCTGGAGATATTTCAGGGAATAACACGAATGGATATGGATTTACAACAGGTAAAGTTGCGAATGGTGCGGTAACTGGCGACGGATCAATCTCTGACGATAAGAGAACAGCTACTATCAAGATGACTGGTGTTACAAATCTTAGGACTGGTCAAAAGTGGACAAGTTTTATTGTTTCTAAAGATAATGACGGTAAACTTTCAAATACTAATTATAAAGCGCTAGATAAAGATCCTAATGCTAGACAAAAACCAGGATATGTTCAATTTATAGTTAAAAATCAAACATCTAAATATGATATAGCAGCTCCAACTGAAAAAGTTGCTGTAGCAGACCCAGCTAACGTAACAGAAGATGACTTAGCTAAAATCAAAGAAAAACTACAACTTGAATACAATAAGAAGAATGATGATGCGAATATCTCAAAAGATTCTCCAGTTACAGATAAAGATTCTAAAATCAGGTCATTAACAAAAGATGCTAATGGAAATCTTGTTGTAACCTATACAGATGGATCTACAGATAAAAGACCATTATCAGAATTTGTAACTCTTGATAAACAACCTGCGATTGATGCAGTGAACAAGGCTGCAGAAGATAAGATCGCAGAAATTAATGCTATTACAGATCCTAATACTACCGATGATGAAAAACAAGCCGCTATCGCTAAGGTAAATGCAGATAAAGAGAAAGCATTAGCAGCAATTAATGATCCTAGCCTAACAACAAAAGCTGCCTTGGATCAAGCTCAAACTGCAGGGACAACCGCCATTGCAGCAGACAATCCAGTAGTGGCTAAAAAAGCTGAAGCCAAAGCGGCAATTGAAGCAGCACGTAAGGCTAAAGAAGATGCTATTAATGCAGACAGAAATCTATCAGAAGCTGAAAAAACAGCCGCTATTGCTAAAGCCAATGAAGCAGCCCGGGCAGCAACTGAGAAAATCGATGCAGCGACGACAGATGCAGCTGTAGATGAAGCGCAAACAGAAGCCACTACAGCCATTTCTAAAGTAAACCCAATCGCTAAAGAGAATGCTAAGGCAGCAGTTGCCAATGCCTTAACAGCTAAAAATGATGAGATTGATAAGCGCACAGACCTAAGTCAAGCAGAAAAAGACGCAGCTAAAGCAGAAGCCCAAAAATTAGCTGATGCAGAATTAGCTAAAATCAACGCTCAACCTGATAATGAAGATACAGAAGATGCAGCTCGAGCAACCCAAAAACTTGTGGACGCTGCAGAAGATAAAGGTGTAGCGGATGTTACCTCTGTAACTCCAGTAGCCAAAGCAGCTGCTAAGAAAGCAGTGGCAGATGAACTAGCTAAGAAAGAAGCAGAAATCGATGCTCGCCAAGATCTAACAGCTGAAGAAAAAGCGAAAGCTAAGGCAGAAGCTCAAGCAGCTGCTGACGAAGCGAACAAGGCCATTGATGCTCAACCAGATGTAGCCGCAACACCAGAAGAAGCCCAAGCAGCTCAAGATAAAGTAGAAGCCGCTAAGACACAAGGTGTAGCAGCGATTAAAGCTGTGAAT
>NZ_VMMR01000025.1:0-5821 GCF_013277285.1 Streptococcus sp. 339
TTGCGGCTGATCTTGGTATCCACGAAAGCAACTTAATCCGTCGGAGCCAATGGGTTGAAGTAACTCTTGTTCAAAGGTGGTGTTGCGATTTCAAGAACTCCTCTCAGTTCTGAGGACACGGTAATGATTGATGCGACGGAAGTAAAAATCAATCGTCCTAAAAAAACAATTAGCGAATGATTCTGGTAAAAAGAAATGCCACGCTATGAAGGCTCAGGCGATTGTCACAAGCCAAGGGAGAATTGTTTCTTTGGAGATCACTGTGAACTATTGTCATGATATGAAGTTGTTCAAAATGAGTCGCAGAAATATCGGACAATCTGGTAAAATCTTGTCTGACAGTGGTTATCAAGGGCTCATGAAGCTATATCCTCAAGCGCAAACTCCGAGGAAATCCAGCAAACTCAAGCCGCTAACAGCTGAAGAGAAAGCCTGTAACCATGCGCTATCTAAGGAGAGAATCAAGGTTGAGAATATTTTTGACAAAGTATAGTAGATTGAAACTAGAATAGTACACCTCTACTTCTAAAACATTGTTAGAAATCGATTTGACTGTCCTGATCGATTTGTCCTGTTCTTATTTCATTTCACTATGAAAACGTTTAAAATATCTTCAACAACCTATCGAAATCATCGTAAACACTTCGGATTACGAATGAATTTGATTGCTGGTATTATCAATCATGAACTAGGATTCTAGTTTTGCAGGAAGTCTAATCAAGAGGAAAGTAAATGACGATTAAGGTAATTGCGACAGATATGGATGGGACCTTGCTGGATGCTAGAGGCCAGCTTGATCTCCCACGCTTGGAAAAGATTGTGGATCAGTTGGATCAAAGGGGGATTCGTTTTGTCATCGCGACAGGGAATGAAATTCACCGCATGAGGCAACTACTGGAGCACTTGGTGGATCGAGTGGTTCTGGTTGTTGCCAATGGTGCTCATATTTTTGAAAACAATGAATTGATTCAGGCTCAGACTTGGGATGATGCCATTGTCGATAAGGCTTTGGCTCATTTCGAGGGTCGAGCGTGTCAGGATCAATTTGTTGTAACAGGGATGAAGGGTGGTTTCGTCAAGGAAGGTACCATTTTTACAGACCTTGAAAGTTTTATGACTCCAGAAATGATTGAAGAATTCTACCAACGAATGAATTTTGTGGATGAATTAACCTCTGACCTCTTTGGTGGTGTGCTCAAGATGAGTATGGTTGTTGGTGAGGAACGTTTGAATTCGGTATTGGAAGAAATCAATGACCTCTTTGATGGCCGTGTTCGGGCTGTATCGAGTGGCTATGGTTGCATTGATATCCTCCAAGTTGGAATTCATAAAGCATGGGGCTTGGAAGAATTACTCAAGCGTTGGGACTTGAACCCCCAACAAATCATGGCTTTTGGCGATAGTGAAAATGATGTTGAAATGCTTGAAATGGCTGGAATTGCCTATGCGATGGAAAATGCTGATGACAAAGCCAAAGCTGTGGCGACGGCTCTAGCGCCAGCCAATAGCCAAGGAGGAGTTTACCAAGTATTGGAAAACTGGTTAGAAAAAGGAGAATGAAGTAGCAGTACAGTTATTAGAAAATTGGTTACTAAAGGAACAAGAAAAAATCCAAACCAAGTATCGTCACCTAAATCAGGTTTCAGTTGTAGAGCCAGATATTCTTTTTATTGGGGATTCCATTGTCGAATATTATCCTCTGCAGGAGTTGTTTGGGACTTCAAAGACAATTGTCAATCGAGGAATTTGTGGCTATCAGACAGGACTGTTATTAGAGAATCTGGATGCGCATCTGTACGGTGGGGAGGTAGATAAAATTGTCCTTTTAATTGGGACGAACGATATTGGAAAAGATGTGCCTGTGAATGAGGCTCTCAATAATCTCGAAGCTATCATCAATCCATTGCTCGCGATTATCCACTGACTGAGATAAAATTACTTTCCATTTTGCCAGTTAATGAAGGCGAGGAGTATAAGCAGACAGTCTATATCCGCACGAATGAAAAAATTCAGAACAGGAATCACGCCTATCAAGAGCTTGCTTCTGCCTATATGCAGGTGGAATTTTTGTCAGTTTTTGACAGTTTGACAGACCAGGCGGGCCAACTCAAAAAAGAATATACAACTGATGGACTGCACCTCAGTATTGCTGGTTATCAGGCTTTGTCAAAAGCCTTGAAAGACTATCTTTACTAAATAGCTAAATAATGTTAAATTTGAGCATAATATCTTGTAAAAAATTCTAAAATCCTTTAAAATAAAAAGTGACGGAGGAATTTATGAATGTAAATCAGATTGTACGGATTATTCCTACTTTAAAAGTTAATAATAGAAAATTAAATGAAACATTTTATATTGAAACCCTTGGTATGAAGGCCTTGTTAGAAGAGTCAGCCTTTCTGTCACTAGGTGATCAAACAGGTCTAGAAAAGCTGGTTTTAGAAGAAGCTCCAAGTATGCGTACTCGTAAGGTAGAGGGAAGAAAAAAACTAGCTAGATTGATTGTCAAGGTGGAAAATCCCTTGGAAATTGAAGGACTCTTATCTAAAACGAATTCGATTCATCGATTATATAAAGGTCAAAATGGCTACGCTTTTGAAATTTTTTCACCAGAAAATGATTTGATTTTGATTCATGAGGAAGATGATAGAGCAAGTCTAGTAGAAGTAGGAGAAAAGCCTGAATTTCAAACAGATTTGGAATCAATCTCTTTAAGTAAATTTGAGATTTCTATGGAATTACATCTCCCAACGGATGTCGAAAGTTTCTTGGAAGTATCTGAAATTGGGGCGTCACTTGGTTTTATACCAACTCAGGGGCAGGATTTGACTGTGGACAATACGGTTACCTGGGACTTATCTATGCTCAAGTTCTTGGTCAATGAACTAGATATAGCAAGTCTACGCCAGAAATTTGAGTCTACCGAATATTTTATTCCTAAGTCTGAAAAATTCTTCCTTGGAAAAGATAGAAATAATGTTGAATTGTGGTTTGAAGAAGTATGAAGTGGACCCAGATTATTAAAAAAATAGAAGAACAAATCGAGGCAGGGATTTATCCCGGAGCCTCTTTTGCGTATTTTAAGGACAATCAATGGACGGAGTTCTATATTGGCCAGAGTCACCCAGAGCATGGCTTGCAGACTGAGGCAGGACTAGTTTATGACCTAGCTAGTGTCAGCAAGGTTGTTGGCGTTGGCACCGTTTTTACCTTCTTGTGGGAAAAAGGTCAATTAGATATTGACAGACCGGTAACAGATTTTTTAGCTGAGAGTGATTATCCAGACATCACTATTCGCCAGCTCTTGACTCACGCAACAGATCTTGATCCTTTTATTCCCAATCGTGATCTTTTAACAGCCCCTGAATTAAAGAAAGCGATGTTTCATCTCAAGAGACGAAGTCAGCCAGCCTTTCTTTATTCAGATGTCCATTTTTTGCTTTTGGGTTTTATTTTGGAAAGAATCTTTAATCAAGACTTGGATGTGATTTTACAGGAGCAAGTTTTGAAACCTTGGGGAATGACGGAAACCCAGTTTGGGCCTGTTGAGCTTGCTGTTCCAACAGTCAGAGGTGTCGAGGCAGGCATAGTGCATGATCCCAAGGCTCGCCTCCTAGGCAGACATGCTGGTAGTGCTGGTTTGTTTTCGACTGTAAAGGATTTACAAATCTTTTTAGAACACTATTTAGCAGATGATTTTGCAAGAGATTTGAGTCAAAATTTTTCTCCTTTGGATGACAAGGAACGTTCTTTGGCATGGAATTTGGAAGGAGATTGGCTAGACCATACGGGCTATACAGGTACCTTTATCATGTGGAATCGTCAGAAGCAAGAAGCGGCCATTTTCCTATCGAATCGTACCTATGAAAAGGATGAGAGGGCTCAATGGATTTTAGACCGCAATCAAGTGATGAACTTGATTCGCAAAGAAGAGTAAGGAGAGACATGTCAAATAGTTTAAAAGGGACTTTACTAACAGTTGTGGCAGGGATAGCTTGGGGCTTGTCAGGAACGAGTGGCCAATACCTGATGGCACACGGAATTTCAGCTCTGGTCTTGACCAACTTGCGCCTTTTAATCGCTGGTGGAATTCTCATGCTCTTGGCTTATGCCACTGCAAAGGATAAAATGCTGGCCTTTTTAACGGATAAGAAGAGTTTGCTGTCTCTTCTTATTTTTGCTCTAATTGGTCTATTCCTCAACCAATTCGCCTATCTAACTGCTATTCAGGAGACCAATGCAGGTACCGCGACAGTACTTCAGTATGTTTGTCCTGTCGGAATTTTGATTTATAGCTGTATCAAGGATAAGGTGGTACCGACACTGGGAGAGATAGGTTCTATCATATTAGCCATCGGAGGGACCTTCCTGATCGCCACTCATGGGCAGTTGGACCAGTTATCTATGACACCTTCGGGACTGTTCTGGGGGCTCTTTTCTGCTCTGACTTACGCCCTGTATATCATTTTGCCCATAACCTTGATTAAGAAGTGGGGGAGCAGTTTGGTCATTGGTGTGGGAAGGGTCATAGCAGGTTTGGTTGCCCTTCCTTTTACAGGAGTTCTACAGACTGCTATCCCAACTAGTCTTGATTTTCTCCTCGCTTTTGCGGGCATTATCCTTATCGGGACTGTCTTTGCCTATACAGCCTTTCTAAAAGGAGCCAGTCTGATTGGGCCGGTCAAGTCAAGTTTGTTGGCTTCAATTGAGCCAATTTCGGCTGTTTTCTTTGCTTTCCTAATCATGAATGAACAATTTTATCCTATTGATTTTCTTGGCATGGCAATGATTTTAATTGCAGTAACACTGATTTCTTTGAAAGATTTACTCTTAGAAAAATAAAAAGACTCTTTGTCGTCCGTGACAGAGAGTTTTTGCCTAGTATTTTATACTCAATGAAAATCAAAGAGCAAACTAGGAAACTAGCCGCAGGCTGTACTTGAGTACGGCAAGGTGACGTTGACGCGGTTTGAAGAGATTTTCGAAGAGTATTAATTATTTTCAAGATAAAATTCAAAACGTTCGCCTACATATTGACTTTTTACGTATTCAAATGCAGTACCATCTTCTAGGTAGGAAACCTGAGTCAAACCAAGAATAGCATGTCCTTTTTCAACTTCCAAATAGTGGGCAATCTTTTCTTTAGCAAGGCGAGCATAGATGGTCTGATGTGATTTACCAATACGGTAGCCATGTTTTTGCAGTGTTTGGAAGAAATGACTAGTGATTTCTTCTTTTTTAAAGTCCTTAATGAATTTTTCAGGAATAGAAGCAACTTCATAAACCAGAGGAACTTTGTCGGCATAGCGGACCCGCTCCATTCGGATAATATTTTCGGTAGGAGAAATTCCTAGCTTGGCAACTTCCTGCTCATTGGGAATGGTTTTTCTGTAGGAAATGAGCTGGCTAGAGGGTACTTTACCTTGGGACTTAACAATTTCAGTAAAACTGGTTGTCCCTCGCATCTTTTCTTGTACCCGAGTACTGGACACAAAGGTGCCACTTCCAACTCTGCGCTCTAAGACACCTTCTTCAACCAATAGAGATACGGCTTGGCGGAGGGTCATGCGGCTGACCGAAAACTGCTCTGCTAAATCTCGTTCACTGGGAAGCCTCTCACCAATAGCCCAACGGTGCTCGTCAATATCCTTTTTAATCTGATCATGGATTTTCATATAAGCAGGTAGCATATTTTTCACTTCATTTCTATCTTTTCTCTATTGTACCCCAATAAACTAGAAAAAGTCAAACTTCGCCTTGTTTATACTCTTCGAAAATCTCTTCAAACCGCGTTAGCTCTATCTGCAACCTCAAAGCAGTG
>NZ_VMMR01000026.1:0-28864 GCF_013277285.1 Streptococcus sp. 339
TTTTCATTGAGTATAAATGTATATCAATATTTTTTGTTTTTCTTAATAAACGCAATGCAAAAAGAGCCTGTTGCCAAGCTCTTTAGTCTATTATTTCTTCTCAGCGCGAAGAGCTGACAAGATTTGTGTACGGATATCATCCACACCATTTGGAGTATTTGGTAAAAAGATAGTTTGATTTCCTTTAGAGGCAAAGGTGTTCAAGGTATCCAAATACTGGTTGGTCAATAGGATGGACATGATTTGTTCTTCTGTCATGCCAACATTGGCTTCCTTGAGTTCGGTGATAGACTCTGCTAAGCCATCCACAATTGCCTTACGTTGTTGGGCAATCCCCACACCATGAAGGCGGTCTTTTTCTGCTTCGGCTTCAGCTGCAGTGACAATTTTAATTTTATCGGCTTCTGCCAATTCTTGCGCTGCGACCCGTTTGCGTTGCGCCGCATTGATTTCATTCATGGATTGCTTAACTTCTGCATCTGGCTCCACCTTAGTAATCAAGGTTTTCACGATAATGTAGCCGTAAGTGGTCATTTCTTCTGCTACTTGGTGTTGAACTTCAAGGGCAATCTCATCTTTTTTCTCAAACAATTCGTCCAAGGTTAATTTGGGAACAGAAGAGCGAAGAGCATCTTCGATATAAGATTTAATCTGAGATTCTGGACGCATGAGTTTATAGTAGGCATCTGTCACGCTCTGCTCATTGACACGGTACTGAGTCGCTACATTCATCATCACGAACACATTGTCCTTGGTCTTGGTCTCAACCACAATATCACTTTGCAGCAAGCGCAACTGAATGCGTGCTGCAATCGAGTCAATCCCAAAAGGCAAGCGAATATGAATACCGCTGTTGGAAACCTTTTGGTATTTCCCAAAGCGTTCAATAATCGCCACCGACTGCTGACGAACCACATAAACTGTACTCAGTGTGACTATCACCAATAGGAGCACACAAACAATCAGAAAAATCATGAAAAATATTGCCATAATGGAACCTCCACAAGTATTTTTCTAGTATTATATCACATTTAAAGAAGGCTGTGCCGTTTTTACTGCGATTTTTCCTGAAATGTCAATAATTAGAGGTGAAACTGCATTTCAAGTTAGTAATCTCTTTTTTTCACTGCATTAACTTCTATAGAATCTTCATCCATAGTCAGAGAATGACTTGCCTTAACTTTTCTCTCGTGCTATACTATTTATGAAATTAATGAATAGGAGATATTTCATGAAATCAGCAAAAACTACTGTTACAATCCTTTCTGCACTTGCATCTGTCGTCTTATTATCTAGTTGTGCAACAAAGTCTACAGAAACACAGACAAGCAATAAGAGCTCATCTGATAATCAGATTACAATGACATATGACCAACTACGGTCAAGAGAAAATACTATGTCAACCCTTTGGTATCAAAAATCAGCTGAAACCAAAGCCTTGTATCTACAAGGTTATAATGTTGCCACAGATCGTCTAAAGGAATTACTGAAAACAGAATCAGACAAGCCTTATTCAATCATTTTGGACTTAGATGAAACAGTCTTAGATAATAGTCCTTATCAAGTTCAAAATATCAAAGACGGAACAGCATTCACACCTGAAAATTGGGATATTTGGGTTCAAAAAGCTGCAGCAAAAGCCGTCCCAGGAGCCAAGAAGTTTCTTCAATTTGCCAATCAAAACGGCATCCAAATTTACTATATTTCTGACCGCTCAGTTAATCAAATAGATGCTACGATTAAAAATCTAGAAAACGAAGGAATCCCTGTACAAGGGCGTGATCACCTCATGCTCTTAGAAAGTGGTGTAAAATCCAAAGAAGGGCGTCGCCAAGCAGTTCAAGAGAAAACTAATCTAGTATTACTATTTGGTGATAACCTCGTAGACTTTGCAGATTTTTCGAAGATTTCTGAATCTGACCGTGATAAACAACTTGAAGAATTGCAAAAAGAATTCGGTGAAAAATTCATCATCTTCCCAAATCCAATGTACGGATCATGGGAAACAGCTGTCTACGCTGGCAATAAATTGGATGCTAAAGGTCAAGTGGAAGAACGCCAAAAGGCTTTGCAAGGTTTTAATAAATAAAACAAATAAGCTGATTCTATATAAACTAAGGTTAACTTACAATCTTCAAAAAGTGGATAGGAAGGAATTCTGATAATCAGAAAACTTTCCTATCCACTTTTTTAATTGATATAACATCAAGCTTTTATACATCTGATACTATACGTTTTTCTGATTTTAAAGACTTTGTCGCCTAGACCCTATATTTCAAGAATTAAGTGACCTTGATGATCTAAATTTATTGTGGTATACTATTTTTGTCATCGGTTACCGATTACGTTCCTATGGGTTCGTGAGAGGAGGTGAAACTAATGAGCCTTATCATAGAGCTCGCTCTTACTATTATAGCGGATGTTATAGCTGGAATTATCTTGTATTTCGTCTGCAGATGGCTAGATAGTAAGGAGTAGACCGAGTGACTAGCCTATAAACACCCGTTAAATCGCTAAGATACGTCAAAAAAGCCCTTAACTACGGCCATAGTTAGGGGCTTTGGTGTTCTAATGAACCTTATCAATTAACTACATTTTAGCATATAATCTACAATAGTTCAAGCATTAAGTGAGGTTGATGATCTAAATTTAGTGTGGTATACTATTTTTGTCATCGGTTACCGATTACGTTCCTATGGGTTCGTGAGAGGAGGTGAAACTAATGAGCCTTATACCAGAGCTTGCTCTTACTATTATAGCAGATGTTATAGCTGGAATTATCTTGTATTTCGTCTGCAAATGGCTAGATGGTAAGAAGTAGACCGACTGACTAGCCTATAAACACCCATTAAATCGCTAAGATACGTCAAAAAAGCCCTTAACTATGGCACTAGTTAGGGGCTTTGGTGTTCTAATGAACCTTATACACTAACTACATTCTAGCATATAAGCCCAGATATTTCAAGAGTTTTATTTATTTTTTCAGGTTCCCTTAGTTCTGAAAGGTATTTGATTTTTCATCAATTCATTTAAAAATACTATACAAATTTCTTTACATTTTCCATAAGTGTGATATAATGAACTCAATAAGATAACTTGTGAAGGATAAACGCTGGGTCCCAGAATGGGGTAGACTGAAAGGTTGAGCATTCCTATGTGCCTGGGGTTATCTTTTTATTTTGATTTTTTAAGGCTCTCTACAAAGTTTAGAGGGTCTTTTTCTATTTCTGTAATGATAAAGTCAACAAATTGCTGTGAATAGGTATAGTGCTCAGACTTACCTATTTTATGGCAATATGCAAATTTCTCGTCAGTTTTTATTGAATAGAAATCAATGATTAAGGTTAGAACATATTGATTGAAACCAGATTTATAATTTAATTTGATATTCTTCTTGTTTAATCGATCATTTACAACTGAGATGATATTCCCGTATGAATATTTGTGAGTCTCTGATGGATCTTTTAAATCTTTTACTATTGCTACTTGAGAGGGAGATTGATTTGCAATTGAGACAACGAAGTCAGCTTCAGACTTTTTCTTTGTGATGTATAGGTTTTGTTTTACACCGATTGCAAATTTATCTGAATTATACTCAGAAACAAGAACATCTATAGCATTTGCTTGCTGAATAAACTTTTCTGCAATTTCCGCTGGGTATTTTAGTCTGATTTGTTCATTTGTCAGAGGCTCATAACTTGCTGATATAGTTAGGAAATTTTGTGCAATGGTCTCAGTGATGTCTCTACCATGAAATCTCTGAAGTTCATTGACATAGTTAAGTACACACGCTTGAAATAGTGGAGCGTACTTTAGTTCGTAATCCTCTGTAATATAATGTGTGCTGATATTTCTAAGCTCAATAATACGCTCCAGATTTAGTCGAATTCGTGTACTATCATCGGAATAAATTTTCTTGATAACATTTTCAAGGCTGAGAGTTCTATCTGGATTATCCTTAAAATAGATTGATAGATTTCTATTTAGCATTTCAGACTTCAACATCAACTCCCAAGCATTACATATGAAAAAACTGAATCCTTCAATACGATATTTGATTGTAGGCTTGTTGTAAATTTCCAGCCCCATAATAAAGGCCTCAACACTTTTATCAACAAGTCGTTGACTTAAATTTTTCATATTTTTCTTCCCTCCAATCTAACTATTAAGCAATCTTTTTAATAAAAACAGTTGCTTTTTATTTTTTTCTTATTCATTTGTCAAATTTGCCGTTTTTTACAGTTTAGTTTATAAAGTCGGATTTCCCTTCCTCCATAATTTTCTTTTATAAAACATCAAGCCCTTAACTGACATCTGATTACTAAACAGGTAACTTACGAAAAATACGCAGACATATCAGAATTACAAGAGAATTTCTAATATCACTATATCGCTTCTTTTATTAAAGACTAACTTTTTTGTTAAAATGTTTATACTCAACAAAAATCAAAGAGCAAATTAGAAAACTAGGATTATATATTCCTGTAGAATATACCAAAACACCCCTTAACTATCGCACTAGTTAAGGGATTTGGTGTTCTAATGAACCTTGCCTATCGATTTTATTCTAACATACAGGTCCAGATATTTCAAGAGTTTTATTTATTATTTAAAGTTCCTTAGTTCTGAAAGGTATTTGATTTTTCATCAATTCATTTAAAAATACTATACAAATTTCTTACATTTTCCATAAGTGTGATATAATGGACTCAATAAGATAACTTGTGAAGGATAAACGCTGGGTCCCAGAATGGGGTAGACTGAAAGGTTGAGCATTCCTATGTGCTGGGGGGTATCTTTTTATTTTGATTTTTTAAGGCTCTCTACAAAGTTTAGAGGGTCTTTTTCTATTCCTGTAGAATATACCAAAACACCCCTTAACTATGGCAGTAGTTAGGGGCTTTAGTGTTCTAATGAACCTTATCCGATAAAATTATTCTAACATACAGATCCAGATATTTCAAGAGTTTTATTTATTTTTTAAAGTTCTGGAAAGGTCTATAATGAAGTTAGCCATCTAGTATCAAAAAACCAACTAGCTCCTATGAACTAGTCGGTTTCTAATCAATGTGCCAACATTTCTTGGGCGATTTCTTGGCCAGATAGGTTATCTGGATAGTAGGTTGGCCAGTTGTCCATTTCTTCAAAGAGGGCTTCTTGGCTTGTGCCTCCAAAGAAGATATGGAAATGTTCTGCCTTAACTGGGGCGATATTGTGGTCACTAAACTGAACATACTTGAATTGTCCAGCGTCCGCATCTGTCGCTTCAAAGAGGAAGCGCACACCACGATTACCTTTCTTGTAAGTTAAGATTTTCTTACCAACATACTTATAAGTATATTTCTTGCTTTGTCCACCTTGAATAAATTCCATAGTGTTATCAGTAATGTTAATCTTAGTGACATCTGTCTGATAGCCTTTTGTATAGTAGGCCTTGTACTCAGCCTGGGTCATCTTACCAGTCAACTTAGCCTTGTAGTCAAAGACTTGGTCAAACGTGCCATCTTCAAGGAAAGGATAAACTGATTGCCAGTTACCTGCATAGTCATTCAAGGTGCGGTCCTTGACGTCTGCATCCTCGAAGTAACCATTTTGAACTGTCTTGGTATCCTCTGCCTTTTCAGGTTCGATAGCTGGACCTTCTTGGTCTGTTGTTTGTTTTAGAGCCTTGAGGTTTTTCTCCATGATAGAGACGTAATTTTCTCCAGCCTTGGTATCCTCTTCTGTTAGATTTTCTAAAGGATTGAGGACATCAGTTTTGACACCTGCCTCTTTTGAAAGTGTGTTAGCAAGAGCTTGTGAGGCATTTTCTTCAAAGTAGATATAGGCAATTTTATTTTTCTTGACGTACTCTGTCAATTCTGCCAGACGAGCAGCTGATGGCTCGGCATCTGGAGAGAGACCTGAGATTGCGACTTGTTTGAGTCCATAGTCCAAAGCAAGGTAGTTAAAGGCTGCGTGCTGAGTCACAAAGCTCTTTTGTTTAGCTTTGGATAAGCCTTCTGCATAAGCCTTATCCAAGGCTTGCAATTTTTCGATATAGGCAGCTGCATTCTTTTCAAAGGTCTCTTTTTTATCAGGATAATCTGCTGACAAGCTATCGCGGATGTGCTCTACTAGTTTAATGGCACGAACTGGTGATAACCAAACATGGGGGTCAAACTCATGGTGATGACCTTCTTCTCCATGGTCATGGTCTCCCTCTTCTTCCTCGCCACCTGGCAAGAGCAACATATCGCCTGTCGCCTTGATGGTTTTGACCTTTTTCTTATCCAAGGTATCTAGCAATTTAGGTACCCATGTTTCCATGTTTTCATTTTCATAAACGAAGGTATCTGCGTCTTGGATTCTGGCAACTGCCTTGGCAGACGGTTCATATTCATGGGGTTCTGTACCAGCACCGATGAGGAGTTCTACATTAGCAGTATCTCCTGCGACTTGCTTGGTAAATTCATAGACAGGGTAAAAGGTTGTCACAATATTTAGTTTGCCATCTGCCTGCTTTTGATTGGAACAAGCCACTAAAAACAAGGCACATAGACTGGCTAGTAATAAGCTAATTTTTTTCATCTTAGTCTCCTATTTGATAAAACGTCTTACTAAACTAATTAGCAAGAAAACAGTTACAAAAATAATAGTAATGCTTGCACTTGCAGGTGTTTCTGCATAGTAGGAAATGTAAAGTCCTGCTACCATTCCCAAAAATCCAATAGCACTGGCAAGCAGCATAACCGATTTAAAGTTTTTCCCCAGACGCAGGGCAATACTAGCTGGCAAGACCATAATGGTCGATACCAGAAGAGCTCCCGCAGCAGGAATCATAAGGGCAATGGCCACCCCCGTCACCATGTTAAAAAGAATGGACATGGTACGAACTGGCAAGCCATCCACAAAGGCCGTATCCTCATCAAATGTCAGGATATACATAGGACGGAGGAAGAGGAAGGTCAAAATCAAGACAACCACCGCAATGACAAAGAGGGAAATGACCTGCTCTTCGCTGATAGTCACGATGGAACCAAAAAGATACTGGTCCAAACTCATAGAACTCGAGCTTTTACCCTTGCTCATGACAATCAGAGAAACAGCCAGACCTGTTGACATGAGGATAGCTGTCCCGATTTCCATAAAGCTCTTGTAAACCGTACGGAGATACTCCAGAAAGACCGCCGCGATCAAAACAATAGCAATCGTAGAAACAGTCGGAGAAATCCCTAGGACCAGACCAAAGGCTACACCTGAAAGTGAGACGTGGCTAAGAGTATCACTCATCAAACTCTGACGGCGCAAGATAAGGAAGGTCCCCAATACCGGCGAGAAAAGACTCATGGCAATAACGGCCAGAAAGGCACGCTGCATAAAGTCATAAGATAACAAACTAAGCATGACCCACCTCCTGATCATTCTCATGAACGTTGAAACAACGCCATGGCGAGTCTTGGTTACGGACTAGATGAATATTGCGGTCCGCATAGTCCTTAACTTCTTCAGGGTCATGGGTAATCATCAAAACAGCCTTGCCATGATGATGGGCGCTGTGGTGCATGAGTTCGTAAAATTCGTTTTTACTTCCTGCATCCATCCCCGTTGTCGGCTCATCTAGGATAAACACATCTGGATCCGAAGCAAACATACGCGCAATCACCGCTCGCTGCTTTTGTCCTCCAGATAGAGACCCCAAGCGTTTATCTCGGTGTTCCCACATACCAACTGAGTCCAAACTAGCCTTGATATGCTCCTCATCATGAGCATTCAAACGACGGAACCAACCTTTTCGCGGATAGCGACCCGACTTGACAAATTCATAAACCGTACTTGGAAAACCCGCATTAAAACTGGCAATCTGTTGAGGAAGGTAGGCTATTCTCAATTTCTTTCCCTGAGTATTTGTCTTTGAAATGGTCACCTTGCCAATGCGTGGCTGGAGGATTCCAAGACTGGCCTTGATGAGTGTCGTCTTAGCTGCCCCATTTTCCCCAGTCAAGGTAACAAATTCCCCACTATCAACACTATAATTGATATGTTCAAGAACGGGCTCCTTATCATAATAGAAGGATAAATCCTCTACCGTAATGTATCTCATTATTTGATTTCTCCTACTAAAGCAGTCAAAAACCGCTGAATCACTTTTTGTTCATTTGGAGTAAACTGAGTCGCCACTTGTTCATAGGTTAAAAGTGTATGCTCATGGTGATGGTGGTGCTCCTCAGCGATTGGACGAGCCAAATCAGTCAACTGATAAAAAATCACACGCGCATCCTTAGGATCTTTAGATGTTTCCAACATCCCTTCCTTGACCAAAGACTTAATGGCCTTGGTAACTGCCGCCTGACTGACATTGAGACGACGAGCCAACTCTGAATTGGTTAAAGATTCCTCTGACAAGAGCATAAGAATGTGCTCCTGGGTATTGGTCAGGGCCACCTCGCTAGTGCAATGACCTATTAGGATTTCATGTTGATTTTCCGCCTGCAAAATTACCTCATTCAAAAAAGCATCAATATCCTTCGCTAGCTGTCTCATATCTGACTCCTTTCCTTCTGGACTTTTCTTTTTTAAGAAAAAAATACTATTCTGTAGAATTTTATTTACCAGTTAATTATATCACAAGCAAAAAAAGAGTCAAGAAAAAACGTGAAAATAGGCTTCATTCTTGAACTCTTCTATATTATGATCTATTGAAATTCCTTAACATCTCCATCATAAGTCGCCCAATCTTTGCTGAAAAAGCGCTCATTCAGATGGTAAGTCGGAGCTGGTGTGGGATTGGATAGGAAAGGATCAACTGCCTTGTCAAAAGCCAACCAACCCAACCAACCAAGGTGAATGGTGTCCTTCATAAAGAAAGGCTCCCCGCCGTCCTTAGAAAAATCTGCTATATTGGTAAAACCTTGACTCTCTAACTGGTAGCGAATCTTCTGCACCGTTTGTTGGTACATATCCTCTCGTAGACCAGCGTAGTCCATCCATTTTTTATTAACAGGTGGAATGATAAAAATCGGGTTTACCTTAGATTTAGAAAACTGGGTTAACACCAACTGCAGGTCATTATACTCCGGTGATTTAAGGTAGGTAAAGCTTTTCTGAGAGTCCTTTAATTTCTTCAAATCCTTCTTGATCTGCGTATTATAGAAATAATTTTCCATTCCCAGATCATTATTGGAAGTATTCTTTTCAGCATCTGCTTTAACAATATCTTCTATGGCTTGATAAGAAAACTGGTCTGGCAAGGTATTTAAATACTTAACTACATGTTTATCGTAGTTGACATAGCCTCTAACCGAAAACTGACCAAAAAAGGAAGCTTGGCGTTCATTAAACCGAGCCAATAATTCGATCATTTCATTGTCTGCCGTCGATAATTCTTCTTTACTTGCCAACTTCTGAACCAAATCCTTCATAGCTACGTTAGGAAACTGCTGTAGTAAGCGAGTCGCTGCATATTGACTAGCCTGATCTCCAGATTGATGTTCCAGAAAACTGGTCAACTGGTCTCCATTAAAATACTGCTGGAAGGCTGCTGGCTCATAGCCATTTTTACTGAACCACTGAGGTGAGATAACATACACAACTTGTTTATTCTCCAGTTGTGGCAACATCTGTTGCATTCCAAAATACTGGTTAAGAGATGCAGCTCCCCTCTGTCCTAAAAGATAAGGACGGTAGGAGCGATTGTATTTCTCAGCTAATACCGCAGGATGGGCACCGTCAAAACGAAGCCATTCACTAGAGCCAAAGAAGGGAACAAAACGCATATTTGGATCAGATAGTGCTCTGACTTTTTGACTTCGCTCCTTAAAACTATCGATAGTAGTAGCCACCGCTGAACGCTTTTCAGCTCCTAGATTATGACGTATCTCAGTAGGATAAAAGAAAATGAGCAGAAAAACCAACAAACCAGCTATCAAGACCGGTCCGAAGATCATCCATAAGCGTTTAAGCATTTTGTAGCTCCACAATACCAGCTATGATTTTATTGGCTGTATTCCAATCATCGCGACCAAACTCTGTAACAGGGACACGAATATCAAAACGGTTTTCAATCTCCACAATCAACTCAACCGTTCCCATACTATCCAAGATACCTGCATCAAAAAGATCTTCATCCATCATGTCAGAAACATCTTCCATAAACAACTCATCAATAATTTCGATAACTTCTGATTTGATATCCATATTTTATTTCCTTTATTTTTTAAACCATAAATCATTCAAAAATCCAGAAAAGATTAAGAATGACAGCATGACGACATGGAAGGTGACAACCATGCCAAGCAACTGAATCCAGCGATTCTCAGGTAGAGCAGCTTTCCCTGCTTTTTTCCGTTCCTTATTAAGCGTTTTTTTCTTGCGAACCCAAGCATCATTGATGACCAAGCCTAATCCATGAAAAAGTCCATAAGCGATATAGTACCAAGTCACTCCATGCCAAAATCCCATAATCAGCATATTTACAATATAGGCCACACTTGAGGTTACATTACGATTTTTAAAGACCTTCTTTCTGGTTAACACCATGACCATTCTCATAAAGACAAAGTCACGGAACCAGAAAGACAGACTCATATGCCAACGATTCCAAAATTCCTTTAAATTCCTTGATAAAAAAGGCTTATTAAAGTTGATAGGGCTACGAATTCCCATCAAATTTGAAACGGCTAAGGCAAACATAGAGTAACCTGCAAAATCAAAGAAGAGCTCCAGACCAAAGGTATACATAACTGCCAAGGCATAGAGGTTAAAGAAACCATCTGACTGCAGGGCTAGATTCTTCAGAGGAGGTAGTAAGGTTTCTCCTAAAACATGAGCCAGGATAAACTTATACAAAAAGCCCCACATGATATAGCGAACAGATTCATCCAGCATATCCATCAACTCATCTCGTTCAGGAATGGTCTGATAATTTTCATTAAATCGCTTAAAGCGATCGATTGGGCCACTTGAAAAAGTCGGCATGAAGAGAAGAAAACGGAGGAATTCCCTGAGGGTAAAATCCTTAATCACTCCATCTCTCAACTCAATGATAATCCCAACCGAACGAAAGGTCAGGTAAGAAATTCCCAAGAACCCAAGCAAAGACTGCGTTCCATTGATAGCCGGCTGCACCTTGACAAAGATAATCGGAAGGAGGGACAGAAAACTAACGAGGTAGAAGACCCACTTGCCATCCTTGTTTTTTCGATAATGCTTGTAGAAAAGCAGGAGCAATATTTCCCAGCAAAGGTAAATACCCAAGGCAGCCAACTGATTGGTCTTCCCACCTACCAACATGGTGACGATAAAGAAGAGACTTACCAGCACTTCATACCAGGCAAAGCGTTTCTTGAAAAAGAGACCGATAAAGATGGGCAAGGTTGCAGCAATCACATAGACAAAATACTGAGGATTGCCGTATGGCTCTAAATGAGGAAGCTGTTGAAAGAACTCCATCATCTCTTATTCACCTCGTTAATCAATTCTTTGATGTCAATTTTTCCATTTGGAGTCAGTGGCAAACTGTCTCGGTAAAGGAATTTAGACGGCATCATGTAGGACATCATGATATCTGTTAAATCTTCCTTGATAGCCTTGGTAATATCAATATCTCGCTCAAACTGCTCACGAACACCGTCTTTCAAGATGACATAAGCCAATAGATTTTGCACCTTGTGGTCTTTATTATAACGCGGTACTGCGACAGCAGACTCGATATAGCGAGACTTATTGAGGTTTTGAGAGACATCTTCTAACTCAATGCGGTAACCGTTGAACTTAATCTGGAAGTCCATGCGTCCACCGTAAAGAAGTAAGCCCTCATCTGTCATGGTTCCCACATCGCCTGTGTGGTAGGCTGGCAGACCTTCAAACTCAAAGAAGGCTTCCGCTGTTTTTTCAGGATTGTTCATATAGCCTTTTGAAACAGCTGGCCCAGAAACAATGATTTCTCCCTGTTCACCATTTGGCAGTTTATTTCCTTCCTCGTCAATGATAAAGGTTGGAGAATCAGCCTTGGTATAGCCGATTGGTAGGCGTTTGAGAGTCGCTAGCATCTCGTCTGTCACGGCAACTGCTGACAGGGCCACTGTCGCTTCTGTTGGACCGTAGGCATTGATAATACGGGCATTTGGGAAACGCTCGCGCAGTTTTTGAGCTGTTTTAACCGTCAATTCTTCGCCATCAAAGTAGAAATGCGTGATGCCAGGCATTTTCTCACTATTAAAGTCTTCAGACAACATGGCCATATCTGCAAAAGAAGGGGTTGATGTCCAGATAGCAATCGGCAATGAAAAGATAGTCGCAAAGAGTTGCTTAAAGTCCTGAGTGATGACTGAAGGAAGAGCGAAAAGCGTACCACCCAGTGCCAAGGTCGGCGCCCAGTACATGACAGACAGGTCAAAAGAATAAGGTGGCTGAGCCAGCATTTGCGGACTACTTGGCGTCGCAAATTCCTTATCCGTAATCATCCAGTTGGTAAAGCTGAGGAGGTTATCATGGGAAATCTGCACTCCCTTAGGCTTACCAGTCGTACCAGAAGTAAAGATAATGTAGTAGTTATCATCGCCCTTGACTGGATGCGTGATCTCATAGCTAGTCCCTTGAGCAAAGGCTTCTTGAACCTGAGCTAGATTCATCATCGGTGTAGAAACCTGCTCCAATGGAAAGTCTGAAATGGCAATAATCAAGCTTGGCTCTGCTACTTCTAAAATAGCCGAAACTCGCTCCAAGGCCGAATGACTGTCAATGGGAATGTAAGCATGACCTGACTTAGTCAGCGCTACAAAGGTTGCCAACATTTCATATTCTCGGCCACCAAAAACAACCACAGGAGACTTCTCAGGCAAGCCTAGTTGGTCAATGGCTGTAGCTAAACTATCCGAATTAGCCTTTAAATCTCCATAAGTGTGTTCCTGCCCCAAAACATTGTAAACAGGATAGCTAGGCTGTGTCTGAGCAAAATGCTCAATGGTTTCAATCATATCTACTATTGGTTTATGTGACACAATAGGGATTCTCCTTCAAGTTAAAATTCATTATAGATAAAGCTTCCTTGACCCTGACCAAGATAGCTAAAGAAGTAAAGCAGCCCTAGAAAGATAAGAAAATACAAGGCTGTCCGACCAAGAAAGAGGTACAATTCTTTTCTCTGTTTCATCAAGAAAAACCATTCATTTCTGTAATTTTTGTAAAATAAGATAGACTCTTACTATAGTATTTTTCTACCATTGTACCACTTTATATAGTATTTTTTCAATTGTTTACCGTATGTTTTCAATAGATTTCAGCTTATTTTAAGGATTATGCGGTTTTTCTATGTATATTTCAAAAGAAAAAGGCCTGAGATTTCCATCTCAAGCTCTATCAAAATAATTGTTTTCTAATACTCAATGAAAATCAAAGAGCAAACTAGGAAGCTAGCCGCAAGCTGTACTTGAGTACGGTAAGGCGACGCTGACGTGGTTTGAAGAGATTTTCGAAGAGTATAAACTAGAAAAGGGAAAATACAAGAACAGCCAATGCTGCACCGATAACAGGTCCCACAACAGGAATCCAAGCGTAAGACCAATCTCCGTCTCCCTTGTTTGAAATTGGCAAGATGCTATGCATGATACGAGGTCCAAGGTCACGTGCAGGGTTCAAGGCATAACCTGTTGTCCCACCTAGTGATAGACCGATACCGACAATCAAGGTACCCACTGCGAAGGTTCCGATTCCTGCTTGAAGGTCATAAAGTCCCAAAGCAAAGATTGTTAATACCAATACAAAAGTTCCTAGGATTTCACTAATCAAGTTTGATACAGTATCTTTGATGGCTGGTCCAGTACTGAAGGTTGCCAGGATATTTCCTGCATTTTCTTCTGCCTCATAGTGAGGTTTGAATTGCAACCAAACCAAAATCTGACCGAGCATAGCCCCTGCGAACTGGGCTAAGATATAAGGCAAAACGGAAGCCCAAGGCAAGTCACCTTTTAAAGCTACACCAATTGTCACAGCTGGGTTTAAATGAGCTGGACTGAGCTTGCCAGATACAAAGACAGCAACCGCAACTGCAATCCCCCACCCCATAGTAATCACAATCCAACCTGAGCTGTTGCTCTTGGTTTTCGGAAGAACCACACCTGCAACAACACCATTTCCTAGAAGAATCAGGATTAAAGTCCCTAAAAATTCTCCAAATAATTCATTCATCATCTTTCTGTCTCCATTAAAAAGAAGGGGCGGGCGGCAAGGATTGCTACCCTCCACCTCTTTTATTTTTTCTTAATTTTTTAATTCTGCTAAATCATTATTAGCAAGAGCTGCTTTTACATCAGCACGGTAAGTTGCTTTTTCTTCTTCTGTCCAGTCATAGAATCGTCCCATTTCATCCAAAACTGGCTCAACGATGCTGTCCAAACTATCACGCATAAAGAGCATATGGTTGGTACGACGAAGAAGGAAGTCAACCGGGCTAAGAGTCAACTCGTTGCGCATTGCATAGTGAAGGGACAAAGTATCTGCCAAACTGAGTCCTGGCGCTTGTTCCAAGCTGTGAGCAAGGGCAAAGACTTTCGGTGCATTTGAACCGTAAAGATTTGCTAGGTAATGGGCTTCCTTGCTATCCAAGCCACGTGAAACTCCAAGTTGCGCAAAGGCTTCGATTTCTGAGTCCACATTTGCTGGATTCAATTCTCCACCTGAAACAGGGTAAGTCTTCGAGTTGATGAGTTTAAAGCTACGGTCAAATTCTGCTTTGAGGATATCAACCACGCGCTCCATAGCTCCTTCAGCCATCTTACGGTAGTCTGTGATTTTACCACCAGCAAGAGTCAAGAGACCATTATCATCACGGTCCAAGCTAGACCCACGAGAAACTGCAGATGGATCCAAATGTTTCTCAGATGTGCTACTTTCAAGCTTGCTGACAGCAGACTCAACATCTTCACGTGTTTTTTCTTTGGAGAGATAAGATTCAACAGTCGCAATCAAGTTGTCAAAGCTTTCATCACTGATGGTACCGTTATTTCCACCATTATAGTCAGAGGCACTGTTCCCTGCAATCAATGGACGAAGACCTGCCCAGCTACTTTCAATGTCAGCAACTGTAATATTCGCTTCTGGGAAGCGGTTGTTGACAATACCAAGTAGGTAATCTACATCTTCTTGAGTTACTTTTGGATGCTCCAAATCACCTGTGTAGTCTGTATCAGTTGTACCAAAGTAAGTCTTGTTTTCACGTGGGAGAACAAAGACCATACGACCGTCACCCAAACCTGTGTCAAAGTAAACTGGCTGTGAAACCTTGATTTTGCTTGAATCCACTACCAAGTGAACTCCCTTAGTTGGGCGCATTTGTGAGAATTGCGTTCCCTTATTAGACAAATTACGTACTTTATCACTCCAAGGACCTGTTGTATTAATAACCAGACGGGCCTTGATTTCAAATACTTGGTCTGTCAAGAGATCACGAGCTACAACACCTGTAATCTTGCCACTTTCGTCAAAGAGGAAGCCTTCTGCCTTCACGTGGTTGGCAATGAGGGCACCGTCTTGGTTGGCACGTTTGATGTTTTCAATCACGAGACGCGCATCGTTGTTACGGAAGTCAAGATACACTCCACCTCCTACCAAGCCTTCTTTCTTCAAGTTTGGCTGGCGTTCCAAGACTTGATTCTTACTCAAAACCTTGTTAGCAGCTGGTGTATTGTTGACACTTGCCAAGAGGTCGTACAAGTCCATGGCTACTTTAAGACGGAAGAGGCTAAAGGTCGCTCCATCTTCATCGTAAACTGGTAAGAGCATTGGGTCTGGTTTTGGAATGTGTGGAGCAATTTGTTGTACTACTGCACGTTCTGAAACCGTATCTGATACTACTTCTACGTCGAATTGTTTGAGGTAGCGAAGACCGCCGTGAACCAATTTTGTTGAACGGCTGGATGTTCCTTCTGCGAAGTCCTGCATTTCAATCAAACCGGTCTCAAGACCGCTAGCTGCCGCCTGCAAGGCTACACCAGCCCCTGTGATTCCTCCACCGATAATCAAGAGATCCAGGGTGCGTTCCTGCATTTTTTTAATTGACCATTCACGTGTTTTCTTTGAAAATTCCATATTTACACACCTTCTAAATAAATCGCTTTATTCTGCCAGTATTAGTCGTCTACTTCCGCAAAGACTTGCGTTGCTTTCACAGCCTTCTTCCAGCCCTTGTAGAGTTGTTCCTTGCGCGATTCGTTCATCGATGGTTCAAAGAGTTCTCCTGTCTCGTTCAAAAGTTTCAACTCATCCAAGTTTTTCCAGTAACCTACTGACAAACCTGCTAGGAAGGCTGCTCCTAGAGCTGTTGTTTCCAAGTTTTTAGCGCGTGCAATGTCAATGCCTAAAATATCAGCTTGGAACTGCATGAGGAAGTTATTCATGGCTGCACCTCCATCCACTTTCAATACTTGAATAGCTGTTTGAGCATCCACCTGCATTGTGTCAATAATATCACGTACTTGATAAGCAATTGATTGAAGAGTTGCCTTGATAAAGTCTTCTTTGCTTGTTCCACGAGTCAAACCAAAGACAGAACCGCGAGCATTTTGGTTCCAGTATGGTGCTCCTAGTCCTGTAAAGGCTGGAACGACATAAACTTCATCATCATTGTGAGAATCACGAGCATATTTTTCAGATTCTGGTGAATTTTCAACCATGCGAAGACCATCACGAAGCCACTGAATAGCACTTCCTGCGATGAAGATAGAACCTTCCAAGGCATAATAAACCTTACCGTTGATTCCGTAACCAATGGTTGTCAAGAGGTTGTTTTCAGACAACTGCATTTCTTCACCAGTATTCATGATGATGAAAGATCCTGTTCCATAAGTATTCTTGACCATACCAGGTTCAAAGGCCAACTGTCCAAAGAGGGCTGCTTGTTGGTCCCCAGCCATACCAGAAATTGGCACTTGTCCACCGTAGAAATGGAATGGCGCTGTCTTACCGTAGATTTCAGAGTTAGAACGAACTTCTGGCAGCATAGCCTTCGGAATGTTGAGAATTTCCAAAATCTCATCATCCCATTTGAGTTCTTTAATGTTATAAAGCATGGTACGAGCTGCATTTGAGTAGTCAGTCACGTGAGTCGCACCGTCAGTCAATTTCCAAACCAACCAAGTATCGATAGTACCAAAGAGCAATTCCCCTTTTTCTGCTCGCTCTTGAGCGCCCTCTACATGATCCAAAATCCAACGAACCTTGGTAGCAGAGAAATAAGCATCAATAATCAAACCAGTCTTTTCATGGAATTTTTCCACATAACCTTGGCTTTTCAGCTGTTCAGCCAGAGGAGCTGTCTGACGTGATTGCCAAACGATAGCATTGTAGATAGGAAGTCCTGTTTTCTTATCCCAAACGACCGTTGTTTCACGTTGGTTGGTAATCCCGATTGCCTCAATCTGACTTGGTTTCACACCACTTTCGATGAAAGCTCCAGCAATAACAGACTGGACGGAATTCCAAATTTCATTGGCATTGTGCTCTACCCAACCTGCCTGAGGGAAAATCTGGGTAAACTCTTTTTGACTCGAGCTAACCTTTTCCCCTTTTTTGTTGAAAATGATGGCACGAGAACTTGTAGTTCCCTGGTCAATGGCCATGATGTATTTTTCTTGTGACATGTGCTGTCCTCCTGATAAAGATCTTGAGGTGTTCCCTCTTTACACTTACTAGTATACAAAATAAAGCGCTTTCCTGTTCATCAACTTTTTTTAATTTTTTAAAAAATGTGAGGAGATTGTGTGAATTTCACAAAAAAGGCCTCAAAAGTTAGATTTAATAACCTATTTTAATGAAGAAGTAGCTAATAAGAGTATTTTTGCTAAGATTTACGATATGAAAAGTTTACATAATGCAATTATTTAATACCCATTCATAGTGTGATATAATATTGTTAATAACTAAAAACACCTCAAAATATAAAAAAGGGGAGAATTTTATGGCTAAAAAGAATCAATCTAATCGTCTAACTAACCAACATAAAGATTCAAGAGGAGTAGTAGGTATATTCGGAGAAGATGCAAAATCTCATGATATTGCCGTAGGCACTATCTCTCATCTAGTAAAATCGAAACTAGAGGAATTATATCCGATGTTAGAGTTTAGATTTAGAAAATCAGTTAGTAAAAAGGAGATTAATCATTATCTTAGTAAGCTGGATAAAGATTTAGGAAAAACTTTATTTACACAGAATGCAAGTATTATTCCTGACGGCGGTATCATTGAGGTAAAAGATGATTCAGGCAGTTGGCGTGTAGTTCTAGTAACAGAAGCTAAACATCAAGGAAAAGATATTGAAAATATTAAATCAGGTAAACTAGTAGGAAAAAACAACGACCAAGATTTAATGGCTGCCGGAAATGCTATTGAACGCTCACATAAAAATATTGCTGAAATAGCAAATTTTATGCTATCCGAGGAACACTTCCCTTATATTATTTTTCTAGAAGGTTCTAATTTTTTAACGCAAACTATCTCTGTAATACGGCCAGACGGACGGTCTGTTATACTTGAACATGACTCAGGAATACTAAACCGCTTAGACAGACTAACTGCTGCCAATTACGGCATGCCAATCAATACTAATTTGTGCAAAAATAAATTTATAAAAAATAAAGACAAATCAATAATGCTTCAAGCAACCTCTATCTATACAACTGGTGATGGAAGTCACTGGAATCCTCAGGAAATGTTTAATATAATGTTAGATGTTGCTAAGACGTCTCTTAAAGTTTTGGGAAGCGATATTTTTAACCAATTAACAAGGAGTATGGAATAAGATAATGAGAAAAAACGAAAATGATTTTTTAAGAAAGGCAAAAAAAAATAAAAATGATGAGTTCTATACTCAACTACAAGATATAGATAGGGAGTTACATCATTACAAGGTACATTTCAAAAACAAAATTATATTTTGCAATTGTGATGACCCCAGAACTAGCAATTTTTATAGATATTTTGCTCAAAATTTTAATGAACTTGGTTTGAAAAAGCTGATTGCATCCTGTTATATCGAACAACAATTTGATTTATTTAGCTTAAATTCAGAAATTTCAAATGGCTTTTACTATGAATACACTGGGAAAAAAGAAGAGGTCATTATTCCCAGTCTAAATGACGTAACATTTTTTAAAGGTGACGGTGATTTCCGCAGTGAGGAAAGTATGAAACTATTAAAAGAAGCAGATATAGTGGTAACAAATCCACCATTTTCACTTTTCAGAGACTTCCTTGCACAAGTTGTTCAATATGATAAACAATTTTTAATCATTGGCAATATTAATGCTATTACTTACAAAGAAACTTTTAAACTCATAGAAAACAATAAAGTTTGGATGGGGATAAATATGGGACGTGGTATTTCTGGATTTATCGTTCCAGACCACTATGAACTCTATGGGACAGAAACCACTATAAATGAACGTGGTGAAAGAATTGTTTCCCCTAATAACTGTTTATGGCTAACAAATTTAGATAATTTCAAAAGGCACGAGGACATTATTCTTACCAAAAAGTATAAAAATAATGAAGACCAATATTTAACCTACGATAATTACAACGGTATCAATATCAATAAAACAGTAGATATTCCTTATGATTATCGAGGAGTTATGGGAGTTCCAATAACTTTTCTTCATAAGTTTAATCCAAATCAATTTGAAATTGTTGGATTCCGAAAAGGAGATGACGGAAAAGATTTATCAATAAATGGTAAGAGCACTTATTTTAGGATATTAATTAAAAATAAGAAGTTTCAAACGACTAAATAGGCTGGTAGTATGATGAGTTTTACGAGCAAACAAATATCTAATTTTTTGGATGATAAAATTTTATTTCGATTTACAATTAACAGTAACAATACTATAAACTTCAACGAACGTGAAGCGATGTTTACTTTTGATCAAATTGAAAAAGTAATAAAAACTAATTTTGACTATTGGAAGATTGTTTCAGAAAAAGCACCATCTAATTATTATTCAAATTGGCAAATCATGAATAATAAGATAAATGGCATAAGGAAATTTCTTTCTGAGATTGACGACTTAAATACGGATACTATAAATAACTATCTTTATTATAACTTGTCAAGTAGTCGTGAAACTACTGAGCAAGGGAAGCTTGTTTACATACTATCAATTGATTCACCTATTGATAAAGATTTAGAAATTCGAAAAATAAAGAGTTTTGTTTCATTCTATATAGAGCAAACAACAGACAATCTTACAGAAGCGATAAGAAGTTACATCTATCTCTCTAAGAATATAAGTTCTATAGGCAATTATTTTTCAAGCTCTTATCCATACCAATTCTATCCGGCTCTGTATTTACTTAGAAAACAGTTCTCTAATATTAGGGAAAATATATTCGACTTTGAAAAAAATATTATATATCCATTAACCAGTAAGTTACAAGAAATTTCTGATAATTCTAATGAACAATATAAAGAAATTACCTCTTTTATCGAAAACAGATACAATGATATTCAACAACAATTTGATGATAAGGCCATAGAATTAAAAGAGTTTCAAAGCTCAATAAATCGTTGGCAAAAGGAAAAGAAAGATAAACTTGAACATTTAGAGGAGACTTATAAGAATAAACTATCATTGGAGGCACCCGAACAACTCTGGAATAAACGTGCTACAGAATATATAAAGCAGGCTAGAAATTGGACTATCATCCTTATTGTAACTGTACTAGCTTTAATTTTTACTTCGACAAAATTAATTACAGTTATACATAATTATTCTTTAGATATCATCAAAGAAATTCCTTTTCTTTCAGAATCATTCGTATTTATTTCTGTTATTTCTTTCTTTATCTATATAATTAGAATACTGGTAAAAATCGTAATGTCAAATCATCATTTAGCCACCGAATACAAACAGAAAGCAGCTTTAACTAGATTTTATCAATCTTTGACTTATGCTGGTACAAATATTGATAAAGAGGAAAGACTAATCATTATTAATTCATTATTTAGTAGAATTGATACAGGTCTTATTAAAGTAGATAACACAAATGATAACGAGGTAATTCTAGCAATTTTGTCTAAGAATATAAAATAAAAGGCTGAGCAAAAAGAATTTAAAGTCAAACAAACGCATATTGTCAAGTGTTGAAAAGACTCGATAATATGCGTTTTATTGCAGAAAATTTTACTTCTTTTTCTCCTAAAATTGAGTTTTTTTGCCATCTTCTTTAACTAAACAATAACTGACGAATCCCTGCCAAATCTTCCAAATCCAAGTCGTTTTTTAAATAATAAACTGGGGTCTGTTCCTTCTTATGAATCGGATTATTGGTAACCAGCAAATCATAATGCCGAGTTCGGTCATAGGCTTCAATGGTAATAAAACGGTTGTATTCCAAATACCGTTTCAAAATGGCTGCCATCCTTGAAAAGACAAGAAAACCAGATGTCAAATCCAAACCAATTCGCATATGCTGGCCACCATTTTCAGCCATATATTCTATCAACTGGAGCCATTCCCAGAGAATTTTCTTATCCAAATCCGTCCCCTGTTGAAAAGCAGGCAGAGCATGAAAAATCTCCTCTGCTGTCTCTTTAAAATCATGTTCCATCAGTAAATATGGATGACGATTCTCTAACTGGTACTTATAGCGATCCTGTAAAATATAGCCCTTGTATAGATAGACTTGAGCACAAAGCTGACTGAGTTCATAGGTAACATGATCCTCTGTATAACCGCCCAGCAACTCCTCCTTCTTCATTTCTTGAATCAATTGCGTCAGTAAACCTGCCAACTGTCCTCCAAAACCAAGGATATACTCCATAGTATGAAGAGGAAGAATGCGATGGGATAGGAGGAAAGAGAAGAATATCATCATCTCCCCATCCTCAGTTCCGAGAGGGAGGTGTTGCCCAGCAAAAAAGGACGGAGCCTTTCGATGCAAACGAAGGTAGAAAATATTGTCAAAATACCCTCGCATTTTCTCTTCTATCACTTGAAACTGACAAGCATTGACCCGAAGACGTTGTTGACTGATATGAGCCCAGAGAACCAAGTCCAATTTCTGACCCGAAGACAAACTTGCACCGCAGATTTCTTCTAGTGTAGCAATTTCCTGCTTTCTCGCTGGTTTCTGCATGTGACCTTCCCACTCCTGACTAGACCAGACCTTGCGGAAAAGACAGAAATAGAAATAGCGAATCTGATGCTCTGGACCTCGCCAACGTCCATTTTGGATGGATAAATCAAATTCTGACAAAATCTGATTTAAACCAGCCAAGTGACGCCCAAGCGTAGCCTCGCTAATCATCAATTCTTGAGCCAGCTGATGGGCTAAAAATTGTTGGTGGTAGAGAAGATAGACCACAATCTGGTATTTAACAGCATTCTCCAAAAACAAGCTCCGAATATCTCTCCCCTTCGTAGCTGCACCGATCGATAGACGCAGATTTTCATCTTCTAAGGAGATATTCAGATCTAAACCACTATCCAAAGCCTTGTCATTGAGCAGGGTGACATATTTGGTTAGGGTTGCTTTTGAAAATCCTGTTTCCTCCATTACAGCCTTGACGGTCGTCTGAGACTCTTGTAATAGAAAGGAAAGGATTGAAAATTGGCCAGATTCAGCCTTTTCCATCAAGTCTCCTAAATACATTTGTTACCCCTTTCATTTTCTACCTTAAGCATAGCATAAATCTTACAAATGCTGAAATAATCTGTTTCTCTTTTTATTTTCATGCTGATTTCCTGGTCCATTATCCTAAAAATCAGCAAACACACGGCTCCCCCTTTGGGCATTTTTATGCTAAAATAGTAGCTATGGATAAAATTATTAAAACTATATCAGAAAGCGGAGCCTTTCGTGCTTTTGTCCTTGATAGCACAGAAACCGTCCGCACTGCTCAAGAAAAACACCAAACCCAAGCCAGCTCAACTGTAGCGCTTGGTCGAACTCTTATCGCCAGCCAGATTCTCGCAGCCAATGAAAAAGGAAATACCAAACTAACAGTGAAGGTACTGGGAACTAGCTCTCTAGGAGCCATTATCACCGTTGCTGATACCAAGGGGAACGTCAAAGGCTATGTTCAAAATCCTGGCGTTGACATCAAAAAGACCGCAACTGGTGAAGTTCTAGTCGGACCTTTCGTTGGAAATGGTCAATTTCTCGTTATCACAGACTACGGCATTGGAAATCCTTATACTTCCTTGACCCCACTCATCTCTGGAGAGATTGGGGAAGACCTTGCTTTCTACCTAACAGAAAGCCAACAAACCCCTTCTGCAGTCGGCCTCAATGTCCTTTTGGACGAAGAAGACAAGGTTAAGGTTGCTGGTGGTTTCCTAGTTCAAGTCTTGCCGGGAGCCAAGGAAGAAGAGATTGCTCGCTTTGAAAAACGCATCCAAGAAATGCCAGCTATCTCAACCCTTCTCGAAAGTGAAGACCATATCGAAGCCCTCCTCAAAGCTATCTACGGTGACGAGGCCTACAAGCGTCTTTCTGAAGAAGAGATCCGTTTCCAATGTGACTGTAGCCATGAGCGCTTTATGAATGCTCTTGCCAGCCTTCCAAGCTCAGACTTACAGGAAATGAAAGAGGAAGACCACGGAGCAGAAATCACTTGTCAATTCTGCCAAACTACTTACAACTTTGATGAAAACGACCTGGAGGAACTCATTCGTGACAAATCTTAATACACCTTTTATGATTGGCAATGTTGAGATTCCCAATCGAACCGTTTTAGCACCCATGGCTGGCGTGACCAACTCAGCCTTTCGGACTATCGCAAAAGAGCTCGGAGCTGGACTCGCTGTCATGGAAATGGTCTCTGACAAGGGCATCCAATACAACAACGAAAAAACCCTGCACATGCTTCATATTGACGAAGGCGAAAACCCTGTCTCTATCCAACTCTTTGGTAGTGATGAAGACAGCCTAGCACGCGCAGCAGAATTCATCCAAAAAAACACCAAAACCGATATCGTGGATATCAACATGGGCTGCCCAGTTAATAAAATCGTGAAGAACGAAGCTGGCGCTATGTGGCTCAAGGATCCAGATAAGATTTACTCTATCATCAACAAGGTCCAATCTGTCCTTGATATTCCACTTACTGTCAAAATGCGTACAGGCTGGGCTGACCCATCTCTTGCAGTAGAAAATGCCCTAGCTGCTGAAGCTGCAGGTGTTTCTGCCCTCGCCATGCATGGCCGTACCCGTGAACAAATGTATACAGGTCACGCAGACCTTGAGACCCTTCATAAGGTTGCCCAAGCTCTGACCAAGATTCCCTTCATCGCCAACGGTGACATCCGTACGATCCAAGAAGCCAAACAACGCATCGAAGAAGTCGGTGCTGACGCAGTTATGATTGGCCGCGCTGCCATGGGAAATCCCTACCTCTTCAACCAAATCAACCATTACTTTGAAACAGGAGAAATCCTACCTGATTTGACCTTTGAAGATAAGATGAAAATCGCCTACGAACACTTGAAACGATTGATTAACCTCAAAGGAGAAAACGTCGCAGTTCGTGAATTCCGTGGCCTCGCTCCTCACTATCTCCGTGGAACATCTGGCGCTGCCAAACTCCGTGGAGCCATTTCGCAAGCTAGCACCCTAGCAGAGATTGAAGCCCTCTTGCAATTGGATAAGGCTTAATAGACCAAAACCCGTAACTCTCTTAAAGGTTACGGGTTTTTGACTGTAAAAATTCAAATACTAAGGGTTATTATTGACTCAAAGCAACACTGGAAACCTTGCCATCCGCTCCTGTTGTAATTTGGATGATTTTTCCTCCACCAATTTTGGCATTATACTTGCCATCATCAAGAGTATAAGAGTAGCCTCTGATAGAGTAGTTTTCTTTCTTTCCATCAGCAGATTCTACTGTGAATTGACCTCCTGATGAAACTGTGATGGTTTCGCCATTTGCTCCCTTCCAATTGCCCGCTGCAGCTGAGAAATCACCATCTACCATGGTTAAAACACCCTTGTAGCGTTTATTTTGCTCTGCTTGTTTGTCTTGAAGTTTGCGGTCAGTTGTAGGATCATAGCTTGATTGGTTAGACTGGGATTGAGGAGCCTGTTGAGTTGAAGGAGTCTGAGCAGGAGTTTGTTGACTAGCTGCCTGTTGATTAGACACTTCTTGACCTTGTCTTTGCTCTGGTGCAGGTGCCACTTGTGATGGCCTTGCAGTTGCTGAAGATTGATCAGTAGATGCCTTGGCCTTTTCAGATGAAGCTGAAGTTGAGGACTTCTGAGTCTTGCTTTCTTTGCTAGAAGAGGCTGCTTTAGAGCTTGATGACTGGCTTATCTTAGCAGAACTGCTTGCTTGAGTTGTTTCCTTTTTATTTCCACAAGCTCCCAGTAGCAAGGTAGAAGCCAATACAGTTGCTACCATCAATTTGATATAGGTTTTCTTTTTCATTTTTCTACTCCTTTGTAATATTTTAGAAATATAAAGAAATCTTTTTGTAATGGAATTGTAACATTTAGATTTAAATATGTCAATAATTTATTTAAACTATTTTAAAAATCTCACATAATTTAAACACCTTTACTCCTCCTACTCTTCTATTCGTAATCTAATAGAAAAAACAGAGAAAAATTCCTATTTTGTTTAAAATTTTTTAAATCGCTCTTATTTAATCGCTTACATATTTAGCTGCAAAGGAATATAATAACAGTGAAATAGAATATAGGAAGTGCACTCTTATACTAAATAAGTATTTCAAGTATCTTCCTTGGTTGATTTTGGGAGCAATTGGTTCCTATAAATCCGCAACTCACTATGGCAAAACTTCGTTTGATATCTTCTATCTGACCACAGTCTTTATGATTTTCTATATAGCTTTGTTATTCCTACACGAAAAATATCTCAAGTATCGATACAAAGACTTTTTACTCACATGTTGAGCAATTCTAAGAAAGATAACTATCCCTAAAAACAGTCGCAACAGCAAAGCAAACTAATAAAGGCAAACAAAGAGGTCAGGAACTTTATCCCGACCTCGTTTTTTATTTCAATCGATAGGTTTTTCTTGGTTTCTTTTTAGGCACTCGTTTGAGTCCAACTTCTTCTACATATTCTCCGTATTTTACGAGAAAGTTATTGCTGACGATTGGACGACCGGGGTTGATGAGATTGACCAGTTCAGTCCCTTCGTAGACAGTGAACTCCTCCTCCAACAGATAAAGGAAGGTCGGATTCCAGTCGAGACGGCCTTGGATTCGTTTGATAGACTCTTGAATAATGGCATAATGGTCAAAAGCGAAGGCTTGTTCCTCCAACTCCACTCCCTCTAGGTAGCATTTGCCTGTCTGAAAATCGACATCTACAAAAACAACATCCTTGGCATCGTCTCCTGCTTGAACAAGTTCTAATACACGACTAGGCAAATAAACCAAGTGGGCAATGGTCACTGTCCAGCCCCGTGGGTCACGGCCGGGGGTCGATACGGTCATCAATTGCTCGATTTTTTCCAAAGGAAGATCGAGATTGACTTCTTCTCTCACCTCACGCTGACAGGCATGCGCAGCATCTTCGCCCTTGTCCATAAATCCTCCAACCAGAGCCAAACAATTTTGATAAGGGTGAGCCTTGCGGCGAATTAATAAGAGCTTGATTTTTCCTTCAACAAAGCAGTAGGCTACCATATCCACCGTCACACTTGGTTTTTCGTATTGAGGGAGTTCCTGCTTGTAGTACCAATCTAAAAACTCCTCCTGACTTGCATGAATTTCAAAATATTCTTTTTCCATCCCTGCTGGAATCATCGTGTCCGTCATTTTATGCCTCCTTACGAACTGCCTTGGTCCATTGGTACCAACCTACTAGACTATTGAGAGTGTAAACCCAGTACATCCCTTGGATGTGGATATTTTCACCCCACCAGAGATAAATACTAAAGAGATTGGTTGCAATCCAGAAAATCCATTGCTCACGATAGAGACGGGTCATCAAGAGCTGACCGACACCATTGGTCGCATCGGTAACACTATCACGGAAAGGGCGAGCACTATGGATACTTTGATAAGCCAAGCCCATACCAATCCAAATGATAGCAGTCAAGGCCAAGTACTTGAGCCAATCAAAAATAGATAATTTCTTAGCTTCAAAATGAGATTCTTCTGCTTTTCCTTGGTCATTAATACGGTTGGACAGCCAAGCATAGAGGCCAATCGGCTGCATGACAAAGAAGTAAACGGTCGTCAAGACTTCGCCATAAAAAGTCGCATCCATGGCCAAAATCAAATAGATAGCAGAGTTAATAGCCCCAAAGAGATAATTGCTTGCACGACCTTCTGCTACCAAGATAACACAGACAATCCCAGTCCAAGATACAAACAAGCTTAACCAATCATGACTATCTATATTTTGAGTGAATTCCAAGATAAAGGGAACACTTAACAAGGCGATGAGATACAACCACTGGAAGAGGCTACGACCGACAAAGAGATCTTTCCAGAGCAAGTGCATGATTCCTGCAAAACCGATTTTGCGAGCTTCTGCATGAACATTTTTAAAGTTTTCGATAAATTGTGTGATTTTTTCAGTTAGTTTTTTCATATGTTTCTCCTAATCTGCTTGGTAAATGGTATCAATAGCCACTTTTGCTGCTTCATAATTTCCTAGATAATCCTCAGCTAGATAAACTAGTGGAATGTTTGCTAAGTAGCGCTCCCTCATCTGGTCCAAATGCTGGGAAAAACTATGACGAATATGGTCTTCTGCCATAGTCATATCTCTAAATCCGTCATTGACATAGGAGCCAATAGGTTGCACAAAGAAAATCAAGTCCCATTTTTCCTTAGCCAAGATCGAGGCAAAGAGATTATCAAAAGTCTCTCCCGATAAGTCCCCTTGATCCTCTGACTCCATGTAATAATCATAGTAGCCCTTGGTTACTAAGGAGTTGGTGTCTGCTATCACCAGTCCCCTATTGGCATTACTGTCAATTAACTTAGAGGTCTGGTCATACTGCCACAACAGGAGATAATAGTAATCCTTTGGAGTCAATTCATCGTCGCGGACATTGTTTTTGATCTGGTACTCACGTGCATATTCCAAGCTGACTGGTGCATCGTAATACCTAGCCAAATCCTTTGCCAGAGTGGTCTTCCCATTGCTAGCACTTCCCATAATCAACACTTTCTTTGTAAACTGACGTCGGAAGGGTTGAGCAATATATTTCCAATATTTGCTTGGGTTTTCTCGAATCATAGTCTCTGAGATACCAAACTTTCTTTCTTGCAAGACAGTCTCAAAGCCACGATTTGATAATTCTTGCTGATAGTCTGCTTCTCCCACAAAGAAGATCAGTTCTTGTTGGGTTTCATCATAAGAAATCTCCGCTAACATTTTGTCCAACCACTCCTGCCAACCCATAGGGTAACGGGGAAGATTGGTCTCATCTAACTTACAAACCGAGGTCAACTCGTCATCACCAAAGGCCTCTCGGATATATCGAAATCTTTTTTGAAGCGTTAAACCTACCTGCTCCCCTCTATCTCCCTCATAGCCTGAAACGACAACCCAGACCTGGTCACACTGCCGCTTGGCTCGCTGGATCAGATCGATATGACCCTGATGAAGCGGAGCAAATGTCCCAAATATCACTGCTGTTTTCTTTTTCATAAACGCATTGCCTTTTTATAGTTTTTTATATTTTTATTATCTATGTTTTTATTATAAACTATATTTTTGTTTTGTCAATAGTTTTTATCATTTTTATAAAAACATTGCGAAAAAGAGAACCAAGTGAAAGTTCTATAATGAAGTTAGCCACCCAGCCCTCCTAAAAATTAGATGGTTCAACTAGCTGATAGCTAGCACTCGATTTCATTTGATAAGAGGCTTGGAGCTGTTAAGCTGGAAAGCCAAGGCTAAGATTAG
>NZ_VMMR01000027.1:0-44765 GCF_013277285.1 Streptococcus sp. 339
CCATGGCAACAGGTTGGGAGCAAGTTGATGGTTCATGGTACTATCTCAACGATAATGGTTCCATGGAGACAGGTTGGCTACAAAATAATGGTTCATGGTACTACCTCAACAGCAACGGTTCTATGAAAGCCAATCAATGGTTCCAAGTTGGCAGTAAATGGTATTATGTAAATGCATCGGGTGAGCTAGCGATCAATACAAGTATAGATGGCTATAGAGTCAATGATAATGGTGAATGGGTGCGTTAACAGATTCCTCCCTGCGACACAATTGATAATAGTATGTCTGAATATATAATTATGTATAAAAAGCTATAGATAAGGTCATCTTATAGCGACTATAAAAAAGTGAACAAGCCTAGTCTTCTGTACATTAGAATTCAGGTTTGTTCACTTTTTGTTTAGGCTCTTTGTCAACTGTAGTGGGTTGAAGTCAGCTAATCTCGAGAAAGGACACATTTCGTCCTTTCTTTTTTGGCTCTTTGTCAACTGTAGTGGGTTGAAGTCAGCTAAGCACGAGAAAGGACACATTTCGTCCTTTCTTTTTTGATGTTCAGAGCGATAAAAATCCGTTTTTTGAAGTTTTCAAAGTTCCGAAATCCAAAGGCATTTCGTTTGATAAGTTTAATGAGATTATTGGTCGCTTCCAGTTTGGCGTTAGAATAGTGTAGTTGAAGGGCGTTGACAATCTTTTCTTTATCCTTTAGAAAGGTTTTAAAGACAGTCTGAAAAAGAGGATGAACCTGCTTTAGATTGTCCTCAATAAGTCCGAAAAATGTCTCTGGTTCCTTATTCTGGAAGTGAAAAAGCAAGAGCTGATAGAGATTGTAGTGGTGTTTTAAGTCTTCTGAATAGCTCAAAAGCTTGTCAAGAATCTCTTTATTGGTTAAGTGCATACGAAAAGTAGGGCGATAAAAACGTTTATCGCTGAGTTTACGACTATCCTGTTGAATGAGTTTCCAGTAGCGCTTGATAGCCTTGTATTCATGGGATTTTCGATGAAACTGATTCATGATTTGGACATGCACACGACTCATAGCACGGTTAAGATGTTGTACAATGTGAAAGCGATCCAACACGATTTTAGCATTCGGGAGTGAAACAGTCTGGGAGACTGTTTCAGCCTGAGCCTAGAAATTTGAAAGCGAATCTGTTTAGCTAAGTCATAGTAAGGACTAAACATATCCATAGTAATAATTTTCACTCGACATCGGACAGCTCTATCGTAGCGAAGAAAGTGATTTCGAATGATAGCTTGTGTTCTTCCCTCAAGAACAGTGATGATATTGAGATTGTTAAAATCTTGCGCAATGAAGCTCATCTCCATCTCCCGATTGAAACAGTCACTCCCTGGACTGTTTCAACGTCCCAAGACATAATCTTAGGCAGATTTCTAAAATTACACTCAAAGTGGAAGTCATTGAGCTTTCGAATGACAGTTGAAGTTGAGATGGAAAGCTGATGGTCAATATCAGTCATAGAAATCTTTTCAATTAACTTTTGAGCAATTTTTTGATTGATGATACGAGGGATTTGGTGATTCTTCTTGACGATAGAAGTTTCAGCGACCATCATTTTTGAACAGTGATAGCATTTGAATCGACGCTTTCTAAGGAGAATTCTAGTAGGCATACCAGTCGTTTCGAGGTAAGGAATTTTCGACGGTTTTTGAAAGTCATATTTCTTCATTTGACTTCCGCACTCAGGGCAAGATGGGGCGTCGTAGTCCAGTTTGGCGATGATTTCCTTGTGTGTATCCTTATTGATGATGTCTAGAATCTGGATATTAGGGTCTTTGATATCGAGTAGTTTTGTGATAAAATGTAATTGTTCCATATGATTCTTTCTAATGAGTTATTTTGTCGCTTTTCATTATAGGTCATATGGGACTTTTTTCTACACAAAATAGGCTCCATAATATCTATAGGGGATTTACCCACTACAAATATTATAGAGCCATAAGTCTTTGATTTTGAGACTAAGGAGAGTCAGGGTCAAAGTAGTGAATGATTCTGAAACCACTCATAATAGTCTCTTGAGAGGACAGATAAGAGTAACAAATATGGTGCTACTCATGTATCTTGTATTTTGATTTACAAACAGCGAAGAAAATATAGGAAGCTGAAATAAAATATAGATGAATCGATTTGGAGAGTCAACGCAATCTATGGCAATATTTTCGCAGCTAGGGGGAAACATTTTAATTTTAATGTACTAGGCGTCTTCTACAGATAGCTAGAGTTTCAATTGTAGATATTCTTTGAAATAATATCTTAGCGATTTATTGGTATTAGAAGATTTAGAGAAATTCTTTCTCAATAAATAAACATGGCGTCACCAAAACTGAAGAAGCGGTAGTGTTCTTGGATGGCATGGTGGTAGGCATCTAAGACTAATTCACGGCCTGCAAAGGCAGAAACCAACATGACCAGAGTTGATTTTGGCAGGTGGAAGTTGGTTGAGAAGGCATCCACGACCTTCCACTCATACCCAGGTTTGATAAAGATATTGGTCCAACCAGAATCTGCTTGGATTTGCCCCTCAAACTTGGAACCAATAGTTTCCAAGGTGCGGATAGAAGTGGTTCCGACAGCGATGACACGACCACCATTTTCCTTAACAGAGCGGAGAGTTGCAGCTGCTTCCTCAGAAAGTTGATAGAACTCTGAGTGCATTTCGTGTTCGTCTAGATTGTCCACAGAAACGGGTCTAAAGGTTCCGAGTCCGACATGAAGAGTCAGATAGACTAGATGAACACCCTTAGCTTGGATTTCTGCTAGCAGTTCTTTGGTGAAGTGAAGTCCAGCAGTTGGTGCAGCAGCTGAGCCGCTTTCCTTGGCGTAAACTGTTTGATAGCGTTCACGGTCATCCAGTTTTTCGTGGATATAAGGTGGCAGCGGCATTTCACCCAGACTTTCCAAAACTTCTAGGAAAATTCCGTGGTATTCGAAGCGGACAATGCGGCCTCCGTGGGTCAATTCTTCTGTAATGACAGCGCTGAGGCGACCATCACCAAAGCTGATACGAGTACCGACCTTGAGGCGTTTGGCAGGTTTAGCCAGAACTTCCCACTCATCTCCAGCAGTATTTTTGAGCAGGAGAAGTTCCACATGGCCTCCAGTTTCTTCCTTTTGACCATAGAGGCGGGCAGGGAGAACGCGGGTGTCGTTCATAACGAGGGCATCACCAGGTTCCAGCATATCAATAATGGAGTGGAAGTGTTTGTCCTGCATTTTTCCTGTCTCACGGTTGACGATGAGGAGTTTAGAGGCATCTCGTTTTTCAAGGGGTGTTTGGGCAATCAATTCCTCAGGTAAGTGGAAGTCAAAATCAGCTGTATTCATATATCTGTTCATTCTTTCTAAGTTCTAATCCTATCCATTATAACATGTTTCAAGTATAGACGCTCTTTTTTTAG
The DNA here is from genome assembly GCF_013277285.1 of Streptococcus sp. 339. NCBI lineage: Bacteria > Bacillati > Bacillota > Bacilli > Lactobacillales > Streptococcaceae > Streptococcus > Streptococcus sp. 339. The sequence goes on from NZ_VMMR01000027.1 coordinate 3,418, forward strand.
AAATTAAATCGTTTTCACTTGACAAAAATTGGTCTATACCATATAATAAAAATAGATAGAAATGGAGGATGAAAAGATGAAAGTTATTAAAGTTGAAAACCAAATCGAAGGTGGAAAAGTTGCTTTTGAGATTTTGAAGGAAAAATTAGCCAATGGCGCTCAAACCTTAGGGCTTGCGACAGGAAGTAGTCCACTTGAATTTTATAAGGAAATTGTTGAAAGTGACCTCGATTTTTCAAATCTAACCAGTGTCAACCTTGATGAGTATGTAGGCCTTGATGGCGACAATCCACAGTCTTACCGTCACTTCATGCAAGAAAACTTGTTCAACCAAAAACCATTTAAAGAAAGTTTCTTGCCTCGTGGTGTTAAGGATCATGCTGAAGCTGAAGTTGAACGCTACAACCAAATTTTGGCTGACCATCCAGTTGACCTGCAAATCTTGGGAATCGGTCGCAATGGGCATATCGGCTTTAATGAGCCTGGTACTCCATTTGACAGTCAAACGCATCTAGTAGAACTTGACCAGTCTACTATTGAAGCCAATGCGCGCTTTTTTGACAAGATTGAAGACGTCCCAACCCAAGCTATTTCAATGGGGATTAAGAACATCTTGGATGCCAAGTCAATCCTTCTCTTTGCCTACGGTGAGTCGAAAGCAGAAGCCATTGCCGGAACAGTGTCTGGCCCAGTGACTGAGAATCTACCTGCAAGTAGTCTCCAAAATCACCCTGATGTGACCATTATTGCGGATGCTGAAGCGCTTAGCTTACTTGAAAAATAAAAAGCAATGTTCTATTGAACGCTTTCAACTCTTGTATAAATGTAAGAAAAAATCAAAATTAAACCGCATTTTTGCTTGACAATTATTCCTTTTACGTGTAGAATAAAATAGATATTGAACTTGAAGGGAGTGAAAAAAATGTCTAAAACAGTAGTACGTAAGAATGAATCTCTTGACGACGCACTTCGTCGTTTCAAACGTGCGGTTACTAAAGCTGGTACTCTTCAAGAAACACGCAAACGTGAATTCTATGAAAAACCTTCTGTAAAACGTAAACGTAAATCAGAAGCAGCTCGTAAACGTAAAAAATTCTAATTTGAAATGAAAGGCTGGAGAAATCTAGTCCTTTTTCTTTTAATACTCTTCGAAAATCTCTTCAAACCACGTCAACGTCTCCTTGCCGTAGATATGGTTACTGACTTCGTCAGTTCCATCTACAACCTCAAAACAGTGTTTTGAGCAGCCTGTGGCTAGTTTCCTAGTTTGCTCTTTGATTTTCATTGAGTATAAATAAATACTCCAAAGCCTGCAAAAATCTGAAACTTCCTCCTACAATTTGATATAATAGAGAGAAGAACTCGATTGAAGGAGGAAATGATGTCGGTTTTAGTAAAAGAAGTGATTGAAAAGCTTAGACTAGACATTGTCTATGGCGAACCAGAATTGCTTGAAAAGGAAATCAATACAGCAGATATTACGCGACCTGGTCTTGAAATGACAGGTTATTTTGACTACTACACGCCAGAGCGGATTCAACTTTTGGGGATGAAGGAGTGGTCTTATCTGATCAGCATGCCTTCCAACAGCCGTTATGAAGTTTTGAAAAAAATGTTTCTACCTGAGACACCAGCGGTCATTGTTGCCCGTGGTTTGGTGGTTCCAGAGGAGATGTTAAAAGCAGCCAGAGAATGTAAGATTGCTATTTTAACCAGCCGTACAGCGACAAGTCGTTTATCTGGAGAGTTATCTAGCTATCTGGATTCTCGTTTGGCAGAACGTACCAGTGTTCATGGGGTTTTGATGGATATCTATGGGATGGGCGTCTTGATTCAGGGAGATAGTGGAATTGGTAAGAGTGAGACAGGTCTGGAACTTGTCAAACGTGGTCACCGCTTGGTAGCTGATGACCGGGTCGATATCTTTGCCAAGGATGAGATTACTCTTTGGGGTGAACCGGCTGAAATCTTGAGACACCTGATTGAAATTCGTGGGGTTGGGATTATCGATGTCATGAGCCTCTACGGTGCCAGTGCCGTCAAGGATTCTTCACAGGTTCAACTTGCTGTCTATTTGGAAAACTATGATACACATAAGACTTTTGATCGTCTTGGAAACAATGCAGAGGAAATAGAAATTTCTGGCGTAGCCATTCCTCGTATCCGCATTCCAGTTAAAACAGGTCGTAATATTTCTGTCGTGATTGAGGCAGCTGCCATGAATTATCGTGCCAAGGAAATGGGCTTTGATGCGACCCGTTTGTTCGAAGAACGACTGACAAGTCTCATCGCTCGAAATGAGGTGCCTAATGCTTGATCCAATTGCTATTCAACTAGGCCCTCTAGCCATTCGTTGGTATGCCTTGTGTATTGTTACAGGTTTGATTCTTGCGGTTTATTTGACCATGAAAGAAGCGCCTAGAAAGAAGATCATACCAGACGATATTTTAGATTTTATCTTGATAGCCTTTCCCTTGTCTATTTTAGGAGCTCGTCTCTACTATGTCATTTTCCGTTTTGATTATTATAGTCAGAATTTGGGAGAGATTTTTGCCATTTGGAATGGTGGTTTGGCCATTTACGGTGGTTTGATAACTGGGGCACTTGTACTCTATATCTTTGCTGATCGTAAACTCATTAACACTTGGGATTTTCTAGATATTGCGGCGCCTAGCGTCATGATTGCCCAAAGTTTGGGTCGCTGGGGCAATTTCTTTAACCAAGAAGCTTATGGTGCAGCAGTGGATAATTTGGATTATCTACCTGTCTTTATTCGTGACCAGATGTATATTGAGGGGAGCTACCGTCAGCCGACCTTTCTTTATGAGTCCCTATGGAATCTACTTGGATTTGCCTTGATTCTGATTTTTAGACGAAAATGGAAAAGTCTCAGACGAGGTCATATCACGGCTTTTTACTTGATTTGGTATGGTTTCGGTCGTATGGTCATCGAAGGCATGCGAACAGATAGTCTCATGTTCTTTGGCCTTCGAGTGTCTCAATGGCTATCAGTTGTCCTTATCGGACTGGGTATTTTTATCATTCTATATCAAAATCGAAAGAAGGCCCCTTACTATGTTACAGAGGAGGAAAACTAAATGTTAGAAGTTGCATATATTTTTGTTGCCCTTGCTTTGATTGTATTTTTAGTGTATCTAATCATTACTGTACAAAAGCTTGGCCGTGTTATCGATGAAACAGAGAAGACGATTAAAACCTTGACTTCAGATGTGGATGTGACCTTGCATCATACCAATGAATTGCTGTCTAAGATCAATGTCTTGGCAGATGATATTAATGTCAAGGTGGCAACGATTGATCCACTCTTTAGTGCTGTTGCAGATTTATCTCTATCTGTTTCAGACCTCAATGACCATGCGCGTGTCTTGAGCAAGAAAGCTTCATCAGCTGGTTCAAAAACACTCAAGACTGGGGCAAGTTTATCAGCTCTTCGTCTTGCAAGTAAATTTTTAAAAAAATAAAAAAGGAGAATCCTTATGGGTAAATTATCCTCAATCCTTTTAGGAACCGTTTCAGGTGCAGCTCTTGCCTTGTTTTTAACAAGCGACAAGGGCAAACAAGTTTGCAGTCAGGCTCAAGATTTTCTGGATGATTTGAGAGAAAATCCAGAGTATGCCAAGGAGCAGGTCTGTGAAAAACTGACAGAAGTCAAGGAGCAGGCTACAGATTTTGTTCTTAAAACCAAAGAACAGGTTGAGTCGGGTGAAATCACTGTGGACAGCGTCCTTGCTCAAGCCAAATCATGTGCTCGTCAAGCGACAGAAGTATCAAAATATCGATTCAATAATCTCAAAGAGCAATGGCAAGAAAAGGCCGAAATTCTTGATGAATCAGAAGAGATTGTGATTGATATCAAAGAAGAAAAAATCTAGATTTGATGAGACTGGGCAAAAACTCAATTCTAGGAGAAAATGAAGTAGATCTTCCCATAATCAAACGCATAGTATCAAGGTTTTTCAAGGCCTGATATTATGCGTTTTTTGATTTTCATTGAGTATTATGGTATAATGGCAGTGTTGAAAGTGAAATATTTACATTTTTTATATTGTACTGATATTTTATTAATATTAAGCAATTCATTTTTTTATGATTAGAAATCAATGTGGTAGTTTATAATCAAGCAGAGGAAAAGTTCTAAAATTTTAGTCAAGAAAGGGTTTAGTATTTTGTCAAGGGAAAATAGTAGAACTCTCTATTTTGTAAAAAATAGCTAGAAAGAAAGTTGGTAAAATGAAAGATATTTTTAATAAACGTCAATGTTTTTCGATTCGAAAGTTTTCTGTTGGAGTGGCTTCTGTATTAATAGGCATTGCCTTGTTTACACCATCCCAGGGAGTACTTGCTTCTACGGAAAATTCTCCATCTTCTGTGGATAAAAGAGAAGAAGTTCAACCTATGCTAGATAATCAAAATAATCCTTCTTCTGAGTTAGATACCAGAGATGTTCCAATAGGATCTACAAGGACTACAGAACCCGTCAGATCTGGGAATAAGGAAAATAATAGCTTGACCACAAGGGATTTCGTGGCGGGTGAAGACAGATCAAGCACTCCAGCGGTGAGAGCAGCATCAAATCCTTCCGAGGTTAAAAAGTATGAATTAACTGATGAGTATGCTAAGCAAATAAAAGCAGGAGTAATCGGTTCAGAAGGTAATAAGCTTGATAGTTTATTGTTAAACGGCTCTAAGTTAAGTCCAGAAGCCTATACAGATGATGATTACTTGAAGGATAAAGAAGAACTTTATATTTATGAAAAAGGTGGGAAAAAATATGTAGGTTATAATAGTCATCCCTTATTAGAAGATACTGATGGTGATGGTATTATTGACAGTAAAGAAAAGCCAGATGAAAAATTAAAATGGAATGTAAGTGAGCGCGATATGATTATGTTCATGGAATTATCCTACCGTGATGATAATTATATTGATAGAGTGCTGGATCATAAGAGACCCTTAACAGAGTCAGAGTTATATAAAAAGAATGGTGACAGTAAACCACGTTATGAGTATATGATGATGAATAAGGAATTGGGGCCTTATTGGGAAAGGAAGAAAAGTTACCATACCTCCAGTGGACTAGATGCTGTCTTGTATGAAACGAAGAGTGATTTCTTATATTTACCAAATGGAACTGCACAAGTATTAGCCTTTCGTGGAACAAGTGATGCGAAAGATATAGGAGCTGATATAACACTTGGATTAGGAAGCAATCCTCAACAAGGGATAGATGCAGAAAATATTATGCATGAACTAGCTAAAGATAAGAGTATTACTAATCTTTATTTGACAGGTCATTCTTTAGGAGGATATTTAGTACAACGGGCAATGGTTGAAGCTTATCAGTTGGCATATTCTGACAGCAGAGTCATGTCTCCTAAAGAACAGTTGGTTTATAGAAACGTTTATAATAATGTATTAAAAAAAGGCACAACCTTTAATGCTCCAAAAGTTGTGACCAATTTGCTTTCCAGTCGTGAATTTTGGCAAAAAGGTTTAGATAGCAAAAAAATAGCCAAGTCTGGTAAAATGACTCATTATATTGTTGATAATGATTTGGCGATAAGAAAAGGCGTCAGCAATGATAGTGATGTTGTTATAAATGTTGGACGAACCAGTGGAGGTCACAGTTCACGTTCTTATTTTGAAGCTGATATGATTAATAGACGATCAGAGTTTATATCTGGGAAACGAATTTCCTTAGATGGGACAGGTTATCAAGATAAAAACATTGAAACAGTTAAATCTGTAGAAAAAGTTGGAGAAACTGTTGTATATAGTAAACGCGGAGATGACATCATTAAGTCAATAACTGTGAGTATGAAAGATCTCGATACAGGACAGATTACTAACAATACAATTGATGAAGTGTTTAAGAAAGATGGAGCCAAATCTACAGTTGTCGTTACCCAACTTGAGCCAAGTGTACGTTATGAAAAAGATGCCACAAGAGCTAAAGGTGAAGCTAATGTAACAACAACTGGTACTTCAGGTACTAGTACAGTAACAACAACTTATAGTGTAAATCCTAACACTGGAGATCTGATTGAACATGTAGGACAACCAGTAGTTAAGCAACCGGCAATAGAAACAGTTGTCAAAGTCGCAGCCAAGGATGAAGTAGAATACATTAAAAAAGGAGACGACGTTGTTAAGAAGACAACAAGCTACACAGTAAACTCAAAAACTGGCAGCCTTACTTCGACTAAGAAGGAAGAAGTAGTCAATAAAGGTGGCGCGAAGGATATAGTTGAGTATAATTCAGTTGAACCCAAAACAGTTTATTTAAAAGATGAAAACAGTCCAAAAGGTACTGATACCGTTCAATTTCTAGGGAGATCAGGAAAATCTAAAGTCACCACAACCTATAGCGTAAATCCAGTAAATGGAGCCCTAACTCCAACAAAAGGGGGATCAGAAGTCGTAACTCTACCAATAGCTAGAGTTGTAAAAGTAGGAGCTAAGGATAAAGTAGACGTAGAAACAATCCCATCTCCAGTAAAATACGAAAAAGATGCTAGTCGAGAAAAAGGCCAAGCCAATATTACTGTCCCAGGAAAAGACGGAAGTAAGACAACCACCACGACTTACACAGTAAATCCAGACAATGGGGAAGTTACTCCAAATGAAGGAAATCCAGTAATAGTAAATCCAACAGAAACAATCGTTAAAGTCGCGGCTAAGGATCAAGTAGTAGAAACGCCAATTGAGCCCACAGTGGTTTATGAAAGAGATGACACTCGTGACTTTGGTACACCAGACAAGCCTAGAAAAGGAGCAAAAGGAAAATCTGTAACGACTACAAGGTATGACGTTAATCCAAATAATGGAACAGTCACAGAACAGGTTGGTAAGCCAGTGGTCACCCCAGCTGGTAAAACAATAGTTAAGGTTGGAGCTAAAACTAAGGTTGAGAGTAGCAAGGATGACCAAGGTCGTGAAGTTATCAACACTACAACTTATGAAGTTGATCCAAAAACAGGTAAGGTAACTTCTACAACAGTAACTACTTACGGGACAAGGAAAGAACTAACGATTGAGAAGATGGTAGTACCATCTCCAGTAGTTTACGAAAAAGATGATACGAAAGAAAAAGGTACAGTCCCAACTACTGTTAAAGGTGAAGATGGTGAAGACACTATCACAACAACTTACACTGTGGACACTAATACTGGAAAGATTACAGCAAGTGAAGGTAAACCAGTTCGTACGAAAGAACCAACGAATACAGTCGTCAAAGTCGCAGCCAAGGACAAAGTAGAAAAAACAGAAATCTCATCACCTAAGAAATATGTGAAAGATGATACACGCGACAAAAATCAACCAAATGTGGAAGAAGCAGGCCAAGCAGGTTCAAGTACTATCACAACAACATATAGTGTTGATTCTACTACAGGCGCTATTACAGAAACAGTAGAAAAACCAGTAGTAGTAAATCCAACAGCAACAATAGTCAAAGTCGCAGCCAAGGACAAAATAGTAGAAACACCAATTGAACCTGAAGTTGAATATGTTAGAGATGGTGAACGAGAAGTTGACACACCTAATGAACGTATTGAAGGAGCTAAAGGTAAAACAGTTACTACAACCACTTACGATGTAGATTCAAAGGACGGTCATATCACAGAACACGTTGGCACCCCAGTCGTCACCCCAGCAGGTAAGACAATCGTTAAAGTAGGAGCTAAAACTAAGGTTGAACAATCTAAAGATTCTGAAGGTCGCGATGTGATTGAGACCACTACCTATGAAGTTGATCCAGAAACAGGTAAGGTAACTCCAACAACCGTGCTAACTTATGGGAAAACGAAAGAACCAACGAATACAGTCGTCAAAGTCGCAGCCAAGGACAAAGTAGTAGAAACCCCGATTGAACCTGAAGTTGGATATGTTAGAGATGGTGAACGAGAAGTTGACACACCTAATGAACGTATTGAAGGAGCTAAAGGTAAAACAGTTACTACAACCACTTATGATGTAGACTCAAAGGACGGTCATATCACAGAACACATTGCTAATAATATAACAACACCAGCTAAGGTAACACCAGGTAAAGTCACTCCAGCAACTCCAGTCACACCTGCTACTAATGGAGGTTCTGATCAAGATACACCTGCACCAACAACTCCAATTCCAGATGCAGTTACTCCGAATGAAAATCATGAAGATACTACAGATGCTAGTGATAGTGATAGTGGAGCTAAGTCAAATGATTCTCAAAATGTATTGCCAAATACAGGAACAGAATCAAATGCGACTCTTGCATCTCTAGGACTTCTTGGTCTGCTAGGCGGTCTCGGACTTGCTCTTGGAAAGAAAAAAGAAGACTAAAAATTTAGTCAAATGAACATTCATTCTTTTGTATTGTAAAGACAAACTAGATTGGTTCTGGGAATCGTGTTCGTCATAAAATACAAAGAATGTTTAGATAAAGAAAGCGAACAATGCTAGGATTTTGTTAAAGGGAATTCTAAGTATTGTTCGCTTTTGTGGTATAATAAGTACTATGCAGAAAAAACCAACGTCAGCCTATGTGCACATCCCATTTTGTACCCAGATTTGTTATTATTGTGATTTTTCAAAAGTTTTTATCAAGAATCAGCCAGTTGATAGCTATTTGGAGCATCTGTTAGAAGAGTTTCGTTCTTATGATATTCAAAAGTTGCGGACCATCTACATCGGTGGTGGAACACCGACAGCCCTGTCGGCTCCGCAACTGGAGGTTTTACTGAATGGCTTGACTAAAAACTTGGACTTGTCTGCCTTGGAAGAGTTGACCATTGAAGCCAATCCAGGAGATTTGGATGCGGATAAGATAGCTGTTTTGAAAAATTCGGCTGTCAATCGTGTTTCGCTAGGTGTCCAGACCTTTGATGATAAGATGTTGAAAAAGATTGGGCGCAGTCATTTGGAGAAGGATATTTATGAAAATATCGATCGCCTGAAACTGGCTGGTTTTGACAACATCTCCATTGATTTGATTTATGCGCTGCCTGGTCAGACCATGGAGCAAGTAAAGGAAAATGTGGCTAAAGCCATTGGACTGGATATTCCCCATATGAGTTTGTATAGTTTGATTTTAGAAAACCATACGGTCTTTATGAACCGCATGCGGCGAGGAAAATTGCCTCTGCCTAAGGAGGAGCTGGAAGCTGAGATGTTTGAGTACATCATCACTGAGCTTGAGCGAGCAGGCTTTGAGCATTATGAGATTTCTAATTTCTCCAAACCCGGCTTTGAAAGTCGTCATAATCTCATGTACTGGGATAATGCTGAATACTATGGCATCGGTGCTGGGGCCTCTGGTTATGTCAATGGTATTCGCTATAAAAACCATGGTCCCATTCGCCATTATCTCAGTGCAGTTGAGGAAGGCAATGCTCGTATCACAGAGGAGTACCTGAGCCAAAAAGAGCAAATGGAAGAAGAAATGTTCCTGGGACTCCGCAAGAAATCAGGGGTCTCTATGGCGCGATTTGAGGAAAAATTTGGATGCTCTTTTGATGGACTTTATGGAGAAATTGTCAGAGACTTGGTTCAACAGGGTCTCATGCAAATAGAGGGTGACCGAGTTCGCATGACAAAAAGAGGTCTCTTCTTAGGAGACACCGTAGCAGAACGATTTATTTTGGAGTAGGATGATGGGCTTAACTTATCAAATGAAAATGAAAATTCCTTTTGATATGGCTGACATGAACGGTCATATCAAACTTCCAGATGTGATTTTGCTGTCCCTACAAGTTTCAGGGATGCAGTCGATTGAACTGGGAGTTAGTGATAAGGCCATTTTAGAAGAGCATAATCTGGTCTGGATTATCACAGAATACGATATTGAGGTGGTTCGTTTGCCTCGTTTTGCGGAAGAAATTACCATCGAAACGGAAGCCCTGAGCTACAATCTGCTCTTTTGCTACCGTCGCTTTACCATTTATGATGAAGCAGGTCAGGAACTCATCCACATGATGGCGACCTTTGTTCTCATGGACCGAGACAGTCGAAAAATCCATGCTGTCGAACCTGAGATTGTGGCTCCTTACCAGTCTGAATTTAATAAAAAGCTTATCCGCGGGCCAAAGTATGAGTTCTTGGAAAATCCAATTAGCAAGGATTACCATGTCCGTTTTTACGACTTGGATATGAATGGTCATGTCAATAACAGTAAATACTTGGATTGGATTTTTGAGGTCATGGGAGCGGACTTTTTGACCCACTATATTCCCAAGAAAATCAATCTCAAGTATGTCAAGGAAGTTCGACCAGGTGGGTTTATTACATCGGCTGTTGAAAGGACTGGACTGGAAAGCAAGCATGAGATTACAAGCGACGGGGCTACCAATGCACAGGCTATTATTACTTGGCAAGAAATAAAAAAGGCTTAGGGAGAAATAGATGAAATATAAAGGCTATTTAATTGATTTAGACGGAACCATTTATAAGGGCAAAGACAGAATCCCAGCAGGAGAGGCTTTTGTCCATGAATTGCAAAAGCGAGACATCCCCTATCTCTTTGTGACCAACAATACAACCCGTACTCCTGAGAGTGTTCAAGAAATGTTGGCTCAGAATTTTAATATCGATACGCCTCTATCGACTGTCTACACAGCGACTTTGGCAACTATCGACTATATGAATGACTTGGGACTGAAAAAGACTGTCTATGTTATCGGAGAATCAGGGCTCAAGGAAGCCATCAAGGCGGCTGGCTATGTGGAAGACAAGGAAAATCCTGCCTATGTGGTAGTAGGTCTGGACTGGCAAGTTGACTATGAAAAATTTGCGACAGCAACTCTAGCTATCCAAAAGGGTGCCCATTTTATCGGAACCAATCCTGACCTCAATATCCCGACAGAGCGTGGTCTTTTGCCTGGTGCTGGTTCGCTGATTACGCTGCTTGACGTAGCGACACGAGTGAAGCCGGTTTATATCGGAAAACCAAATGCCATCATTATGGACAAGGCGGTTGAGCATTTAGGTTTGGAACGTGAAGAGTTAATCATGGTCGGGGACAACTATCTGACGGATATACGAGCTGGGATTGATAATGGCATTCCAACGCTCTTGGTGACGACAGGTTTTACCAAGGCAGAAGAAGTAGCTGGCCTACCAATCGCACCGACACATGTGGTTTCTAGCCTTGCGGAGTGGGATTTTGATGAAAACTAAACTGACCTTTTGGAGCTCTATGCTCTTTCTCCTCTCTCTTTCTATCCTTCTGACCATTTATTTGGCTTGGATTTTCTATCCTATGGAGATTCAGTGGCTAAACTTAACGAATCGAGTCTATCTAAAACCAGAAATCATTCAATACAATTTTCATATTTTGATGAATTATCTGACCAATCCATTTAGTCAGGTCCTAGAGATGCCAGATTTTCGTTCGTCAGCAGCTGGTCTGCACCACTTTGCAGTGGTCAAGAATCTCTTTCATTTGGTTCAGCTAGTAGCTCTAGTGACACTGCCAAGTTTCTATGTCTTTGTCAATAGGATTGTGAAAAAGGGCTTTTTGTCTTTATTCAGTAAGGGACTCTTGACTCTAGTAGTCTTGCCTGTGCTGATTGGACTTGGGGGAGTTTTGATTGGTTTTGACCAATTCTTTACCCTTTTCCATCAAATTCTCTTTGTGGGAGATGATACCTGGCTTTTTGACCCAGCCAAGGATCCAGTGATTCTGATTTTGCCAGAGACCTTCTTCCTTCATGCCTTCCTCCTCTTTTTTGCCCTCTATGAGAGCTTCTTTGGCTATCTGTATCTGAAAAGTCGTAGGAAGTGAACCGAAAGCTGTTTTTAATTTGTATATATAAAAATACATATCGTTTAAAACCATCGTTAAGAGTGAATTAACCAAATCCAATTGTGTCAATCGTTCGCGAACAGTCTATTTTTCTTGAAAAAATAGGCTTTTTTTCTAAAAATCTCTAGTCAAGCGCTTTATTTTTTTGTATAATAGAAGTAGCAAAGTATAGATAAGAAGAGAAAAGCATGATTACACTATTTCTATCACCGAGCTGTACATCATGTCGTAAGGCGAAGGCCTGGTTAGAAAAACATAAGGTTCCCTTTGTGGAACACAATATTATGACCAGTCCTTTAACAAGAAAAGAATTGCAACACATCCTTTCCTTGACCGAAAATGGTACTGATGACATCATTTCAACTCGTTCAAAAATTTTTCAAAAATTGAATATTGATGTAGAGAGTATTTCGGTATCGGAATTGCTTCATTTGATTGAGCAGTATCCTAGTCTTTTGCGTCGTCCAATTATTATTGATGCCAAACGTATGCAGATCGGTTTTAATGAAGATGAGATTCGTGCTTTTCTCCCTCGTAGTTACCGTAAGCAAGAACTAAAAGAAGCAAGAATGAGAGCTGGTATTAGTTAATGAACAAACAGTATAGTTACCCACTAGATTTGTCGTGGAGCACTGAAGAACTTGCTTCAGTGCTTTCTTTTTTTAATGATGTTGAAGCTGCCTATGAAGGCAAGGTAGAGGCTAAAAAGTTACTGGACTCCTATAAGGGATTCAAGGCGGTCGTGCCAAGCAAGAGCGAAGAAAAACGTTTGGGACGAGAATTTGAAACAGTGAGTGGTTATTCGCTTTACCGAGCAGTTCAGGCTGCCAAGGAAAAAGGGGAAGGAAAGATTTCTCTTGGAAAGTAAATTTGAATTTGCTAAAGAGCTAATTAAGAAAGCAGGACAGTACATCCTTGACCACATGCAGGAAGACTTGCGCGTTGAGACCAAGTCCTCTCCAACAGATTTGGTGACCAGACTGGACAAGGAAGTTCAGGAACTCTTGGTTGGTGAAATTCTATCCTGTTATCCTGAGGATAAGATTTGTGCTGAAGAAGGGTGTCTGCGAGCTTCAGTTCAAGAGGGCAAGGTTTGGGTCATTGATCCCATTGATGGGACCAATAATTTTGTAGCCCAGCAGGAAGATTTTGCTGTTATGATGGCTTATTTTGAAAATGGTCAGGGACAGTTTGGCCTAATTTATGATGTGGTCAAAGGGGATTGTTACCACGGTGGTGGGGTCTTTCCAGTTTGTCGAAATAATAAGCCCCTAGCTCCCTTTAAACCAAAACCACTTGGAGATTTTCTCATTGCAGGAAATAGTGGTATGCTAGAAACCAATGAATGGGGACTAGCTGATTTGAGTCGAGCCGTCCTCGGTGTTCGTGTCTATGGGAGTGCGGCCATTAGTTTTGCCAAGATTTTGTCAGGGCGTTTGTTGACCTATGTCACTTATCTGCAACCATGGGATTATGCTGCGGCTAGTATTTTAGGGGAAAGTCTGGGCTATCGGGTGGTGACCCTATCTGGTCAACCGCTTGATTTTCAAACCAGACAACCGGTCATGATGCTACCTCTTGAGATGCAGGAGGAAATTCAGTCCTATATTTACGAAAGGAAAAGAACTTAAATGCAATTTCCAGAAGGATTTGTTGAAAAATATGAAGAGATACTAGGAGATGAGGCAAGAGATTTTCTTGCCTCTTTTGAGGAGGAAGCGGTTTCGGCCTTTCGGGTCAATCCTTTAAAAGAAGCGCAACTTTCCTTTTCTGATACCATTCCTCAAACTCCTTGGGGACATTATGGGAAGGTTTCAGGGAAATCGCCTGAGCATGCTACTGGTTTAGTTTATTCGCAAGAACCTGCTGCTCAGATGGTTGCTCAGGTAGCCCAGCCCAGTCCTGGTATGAAGGTCTTGGACTTGGCAGCTGCACCGGGAGGTAAATCAACTCAACTAGCAGCCTATCTAGCTGGAGAGGGCCTTCTCGTCTCCAATGAAATTTCAAGCAAACGGGCTAAGATTTTAGTAGAAAACATGGAGCGCTTTGGAGCGACAAATGTTGTGGTGACCAATGAATCTGCTGACCGCTTGGCCAAGGTCTTTAAAGGCTATTTTGACCTCATTGTCCTTGATGCCCCTTGCTCTGGTGAAGGAATGTTTCGTAAGCAACCAGATGCTATGAACTATTGGAGCTTAGAGTATCCGAGTCAATGTGCTAGCTTGCAAAGAGAAATTTTAGCAGATGCAGTAACCATGCTAGCTGAAGGTGGTCGTCTGGTTTATTCAACCTGTACCTGGGCACCCGAGGAAAACGAAGAGATTGTTAAGTGGTTGCTGGAAGAGTATGATTTTGATTTGTTGCCAGTAGAGCATATCAATGGAATGGTAGCTGGTATTGACCTGCCAGAAACGGCTCGGATGTACCCTCATCAGTTTAAGGGAGAGGGTCAGTTTGTAGCCCATCTACAGTTTAAGGGTAACAATCCAACTCCTAAATGTAAGGCAAGTAAGAGCAATCTTGGTCGAGAACAAGTTGCCTTGTGGCAAGAATTTGCCCAAAACCATTTGAAGGTCAATCTACCGGGAATCTTGCAGACTTTTGGGGACCAACTCTATCTCTTACCAGAACTCTTGCCAGATTTAGGTAAGCTCAAGATTGCTCGCAATGGACTACATCTGGGCACTTTTAAGAAGAAACGCTTTGAGCCCAGTTTTGCTCTTGGTCTAGCCTTGAAACCGAGTCAGGTCGAACAATCGGTTGAAATTGGCCAAGAAGCGTTTGTCAAGTATGTGGCTGGAGAAACTGTTCAGCTGGCAGAAAGTCTGCCAAATGGTTGGTACCAAGTTTTGGTTAAAGGCAATGGCTTGGGCTTTGCAAAGGTTACTGGAAATGTTTTGAAAAATTATTTTCCAAAAGGCCTCAGATTCAAGTGAAAATGCTAGTCAAATATCTTATTCTATGTTATAGTGAAAGTATGGATTTTTTTAGTAGGATGATTCTTGATATCTTGATTGCCATCACATGTAGTTTTACTACTCAATGAAAATCANNGCTCAAAATACTGTTTTGAGGTTGCAAATAGGACTGACGGAGTCAGTTACAAAGCATTGCTTTAAAGTTGTAGATAGGACTGACCAAATAGGTACATACCTATAACAAGGCAAGGCTGACCTGGTTTGAAGAGATTTTCAAAGAGTACAAGAAGTTTAGTTATTAGCGTTCTTACCGCTTGTAAACTAGATTTCCCATAAAATAGAATCTTTTCCTTTTAGTTGTAAACTAGTCTGGGAGAGTAGAGAGGTTTGAGATACCTTTCTAGCTTTTGGATTATCATCTAAGGAGAGTAACCTTTTCCTTGCATTAAAAAGGGGAAAAAGAGACACGAAATGACTATAATGGGTGACAATGGGGGAAGGGATAGACAAGAGATTTTATCCACATATGAAAAAAGGAGGTTAGAAAAGAGTAATATAGCCTATATTATATAAATAATCAATTGCGCAGAAATTTGGTAAGAATTCATGCGTCAACTCATAAAGAACTACTTAAAAAATTCACAGTATTCATAATTATTTTCGAGGAGAAAAACAGTGAAAAAAAGAAAAAAGCTTGCTCTGTCTCTTATCGCTTTTTGGCTGACGGCTTGTTTAGTAGGCTGTGCTAGCTGGATTGATCGTGGAGAATCCATAACGGCTGTTGGCTCAACTGCCTTGCAACCCTTGGTTGAAGTAGCGGCAGATGAATTTGGCACGATCCATGTTGGAAAAACGGTCAATGTCCAAGGGGGAGGTTCTGGTACAGGCTTGTCCCAGGTTCAGTCTGGGGCAGTTGATATAGGAAACTCAGATGTATTTGCTGAGGAAAAAGACGGAATTGATGCTTCTGCTCTTGTTGACCACAAGGTCGCGGTAGCTGGCTTGGCTCTGATTGCCAATAAGGAGGTTGATGTTGATAACCTAACGACAGAGCAACTTCGTCAAATCTTCATAGGTGAGGTAACCAATTGGAAAGAGGTTGGTGGTAAGGACTTACCCATCTCTGTTATCAATCGGGCAGCCGGCTCTGGCTCTCGTGCTACCTTTGATACTGTCATTATGGAAGGTCAGTCTGCCATGCAAAGTCAGGAGCAGGATTCAAATGGAGCGGTAAAATCAATCGTATCAAAAAGTCCAGGAGCTATCTCTTATTTATCTCTTACCTATATAGATGATTCGGTCAAAAGCATGAAGTTGAATGGTTATGACTTAAGTCCAGAAAATATAAGTAGCAATAATTGGCCCTTGTGGTCTTATGAGCATATGTATACATTGGGGCAGCCCAATGAGTTAGCTGCAGAATTTCTCAATTTTGTTCTCTCGGATGAGACCCAAGAAGGGATTGTCAAAGGATTGAAGTATATTCCGATTAAGGAAATGAAGGTTGAAAAAGATGCTGCCGGAACTGTGACAGTGTTGGAAGGGAGACAATAATGAATCAAGAAGAATTAGCTAAGAAAATGTTGCTTCCATCAAAGAATTCTCGTCTGGAGAAATTAGGAAAAGGTTTGACCTTTGCCTGTCTTTCTTTGATAGTCATCCTTGTGGCCATGATTTTGGTTTTCGTAGCGCAAAAAGGCTTGTCGACCTTCTTTGTCAATGGTGTGAATATCTTTGACTTTCTTTTGGGAGGAACTTGGAATCCTTCTAGTAAAGAATTTGGTGCCCTTCCTATGATTTTGGGTTCCTTTATCGTTACCATTCTCTCAGCCCTTATCGCAACCCCCTTTGCTATTGGTGCAGCAGTTTTTATGACCGAAGTATCACCAAAAGGGGCGAAGATTTTGCAACCAGCTATTGAACTCCTGGTTGGGATTCCTTCAGTAGTGTATGGATTTATTGGCTTGCAAGTCGTCGTTCCCTTTGTTCGCAGTGTCTTTGGTGGGACTGGTTTTGGGATTTTGTCAGGGATTTCCGTCCTCTTTGTCATGATTTTGCCGACCGTAACCTTTATGACAACGGATAGCTTGCGTGCGGTTCCTCGTTATTATCGTGAGGCTAGTTTCGCTATGGGAGCCACTCGCTGGCAGACTATCTGGCGTGTAATCTTGAAGGCGGCCCGTTCTGGTATTTTCACTGCAGTGGTCTTTGGGATGGCGCGTGCCTTTGGTGAGGCTTTAGCTATCCAGATGGTTGTCGGAAACTCAGCTGTTATCCCAACTTCCTTGACCACACCAGCTGCAACTTTAACTTCTATATTAACTATGGGAATTGGGAACACTGTCATGGGAACTGTAAATAATAATGTTCTCTGGTCACTGGCCTTGGTACTGCTCTTGATGAGTTTAGTTTTTAACAGTGTGATTAAATTGATTACGAAAGAAAGAGGAAAGAAAAATTATGCGCGCTAAGAAATTAGATAAACTTGCAACAGCTGTCCTCTATACGATTGCTAGCATCATTGTGACAATCTTGGCTTCCTTGATTCTCTATATCTTGGTTCGGGGCTTGCCCCATATCTCTTGGTCTTTCTTGACTGGAAGGTCTTCTGCTTTTCAAGCAGGTGGTGGGATTGGCATTCAGCTTTACAATTCCTTTTTCCTATTGGTCATTACCTTGATTATTTCTGTACCTCTTTCTATGGGAGCTGGGATTTACTTGGCTGAATATGCTAAAAAAGGTCCTGTTACCAACTTTGTGCGGACTTGTATTGAAATTTTGTCCTCTTTACCATCAGTGGTGGTGGGTCTCTTTGGTTACTTGATCTTTGTAGTCCAGTTTGAGTATGGATTTTCAATCATTTCAGGTGCCTTGGCCTTGACAGTCTTTAACTTGCCTCAGATGACGCGTAATGTAGAGGATAGTTTGAAACATGTTCACCATACCCAACGTGAGGCTGGTCTGGCTCTTGGGATTTCTCGTTGGGAGACAGTGGTTCATGTTGTTATTCCAGAAGCGCTTCCAGGTATTGTAACGGGTGTCGTCTTGGCATCTGGTCGTATCTTTGGCGAAGCTGCAGCTCTGATTTATACAGCAGGGCAATCGGCGCCAGCTCTTGACTGGTCTAACTGGAATATCCTCAGTGTGACTAGCCCCATCTCTATCTTCCGTCAAGCAGAAACCTTGGCTGTCCATATCTGGAAAGTCAATAGTGAAGGCACTATTCCAGATGGAACTATTGTATCAGCAGGTTCTGCCGCTGTGCTCCTAATCTTTATCCTGATTTTTAACTTTGGAGCTCGTAAGTTCGGAAACTATCTACACAAGAAATTAACCGCTGTCTAAAGGAGAAGCCATGTCAACATATAACTGGGATGAGAAGCATATCCTTACCTTTCCTGAAGAAAAAGTAGCCCTTTCTACTAAGGATGTCCATGTTTACTATGGTAAAAATGAATCCATTAAGGGGATTGATATGCAATTTGAAAGAAATAAAATTACAGCTTTGATTGGTCCGTCGGGATCGGGGAAATCTACCTACTTACGCAGTCTCAATCGCATGAATGATACTATTGATATTGCTAAAGTAACTGGGCAGATTCTCTATCGTGGAATTGATGTCAACCGTCCAGAAATCAACGTTTATGAAATGCGTAAACACATTGGAATGGTTTTTCAACGCCCTAATCCATTTGCTAAGTCAATTTACCGTAATATTACCTTTGCGCATGAACGTGCTGGAGTTAAGGATAAGCAAGTCCTAGATGAAATCGTAGAAACCTCCCTTCGTCAGGCTGCCCTCTGGGATCAGGTTAAAGACGATCTCCACAAGTCAGCCTTGACCTTATCAGGTGGTCAGCAACAACGTCTCTGTATTGCTCGTGCCATCTCTGTTAAGCCAGATATCCTCTTAATGGATGAGCCAGCCTCAGCCTTGGATCCGATTGCGACCATGCAACTAGAAGAGACCATGTTTGAGCTCAAGAAAGACTTTACCATCATCATTGTAACGCATAATATGCAGCAGGCTGCTCGTGCAAGTGACTATACAGGCTTCTTTTACTTGGGTGATTTGATTGAGTATGACAAAACTGCAACTATTTTCCAAAATGCCAAGCTACAGTCCACCAATGACTATGTATCTGGTCACTTTGGTTAGAAAGGAAACCGTATGACAGATGCGATTTTACAGGTATCAGACCTGTCCGTTTATTATAATAAAAAGAAGGCTTTGAATAGTGTTTCCCTATCTTTCCAACCTAAGGAAATTACAGCCTTGATTGGTCCATCTGGATCAGGGAAGTCAACCCTCCTCAAGTCTCTCAACCGCATGGGAGATCTCAATCCAGAGGTGACAACAACTGGATCCGTGGTGTACAATGGTCACAACATCTACAGTCCGCGTACAGATACGGTTGAATTACGTAAGGAAATCGGAATGGTTTTCCAACAACCTAATCCTTTCCCTATGACTATCTATGAGAATGTTGTCTACGGGCTTCGTATCAATGGAATTAAGGATAAGCTGGTTCTGGATGAAGCCGTAGAAAAAGCCTTGCAAGGTGCCTCTATCTGGGATGAGGTCAAGGATCGTCTACATGATTCAGCTATTGGATTGTCAGGTGGTCAACAGCAGCGTGTCTGCGTGGCCCGTGTCTTGGCAACCAGTCCTAAAATCATCCTCTTGGATGAGCCAACTTCGGCTTTGGATCCGATTTCAGCTGGTAAAATTGAGGAAACCTTGTATGGTCTAAAAGACAAGTACACCATGCTTCTGGTAACCCGTTCCATGCAACAAGCTTCACGTATCTCTGATAAGACAGGATTTTTCCTAGATGGAGATTTGATTGAATTTAATGATACCAAGCAGATGTTCCTTGATCCCCAACACAAGGAAACGGAAGACTATATTACAGGAAAATTTGGATAAGGAGATGAAAGATGTTACGATCTCAATTTGAAGAAGATTTAGAGAAATTACATAACCAGTTCTACGCTATGGGACAAGAAGTGCTCTCACAAATCAATCGTACGGTGCGTGCCTTTGTCACGCATGACCGTGACCTGGCAAAAGAGGTCATCGAAGATGACGCAGAAGTAAATGAATACGAAGTGAAACTGGAAAAGAAATCATTTGAAATGATTGCACTCCAACAACCAGTCTCTCAAGATTTGCGTACAGTCTTGACTGTCCTTAAGGCTGTATCAGATGTGGAGCGTATGGGGGATCACGCTGTAGCCATTGCCCAGGCAACCATCCGTATGAAGGGGGAAGAACGCATCCCAGCTGTAGAGGAAGAAATTCAAAAAATGGGACGTGAAGTTAAAAGCGTTGTTGAAGCAGCACTTGATCTTTATCTTAATGGTTCTGTTGACGACGCATACCGGGTAGCCTCCATGGATGAGCAAATTAACCACTATTTTGAAACTATCCGTGACCTTGCGACTGAAGAGATTAAGAAAAATCCAGAAGCCATTGTTACGGGTCGTGATTATTTCCAAGTTATTTCCTACTTGGAGCGTATCGGTGACTATGCTAAAAATATCTGTGAATGGGTTGTTTACTTTGAAACAGGTAAGATTGTCGAATTATAAAGTATTCAAAGGATAAAATTATTGTGAAAGCTTACTTTTTAATACAGTAAGCTTTCATTGTATAGATAGTTTGCTTTGTCAGAGGTGAATAATGAACTACATACAGAATATCAGAAAAAAGTTGGAAAAGATAAGATTATTTTAAATTTTACCTGTGGAATATTAAGTCAATTAGGAAAAATTTTATTACAAAAACGAGCAGATAAAGGAACGTGGGGATTACCAGGTGGTGCTCTTGAATTAGGAGAATCGGCTTTAGAAGCTTTAGTACGAGAGTTTTATGAAGAAACAGGAGTCGAAGTGAGGGTGGAAAAACTCTTAAATGTTTATACAAAATATTCAGACAGTTATCCGAATGGTGATGAGGCTCAAGTTCTTACAATCTTGTATTTAGTTTCATCTGAAACTTCTATCTCTACAAATTTTTTTACAAGTGATGAAACTTTAGAATTAGGATTTTTTGATCATAGTGACATACAAAATATTGCAATTGTAAACCAGCAGCATCAAGATATGATAAATGATTTTTTTGAAAATAAGTTCCCAATAGATAGATAAACTAACCACTGTATTTCTATTTTTTAGTAAATATATTTTATGAAAATGCAAGAAAACACTTGACAAGTAACTTAGATATCGTTATAATTATACAAAATTAACAGAGGGGTTGTTTATTTATGAAATCAAAAAAATGGATATTTGTTTTATGTAGTTTTCTTGCAAGTTTCTTCTTAGTAGCTTGCCAGTCAGGTTCGAATGGTTCTCAGTCAGCTGTTGAGGCGATTAAGCAAAAGGGGAAATTGGTTGTGGCGACAAGTCCTGACTATGCACCTTTTGAATTTCAGTCTTTAGTTGACGGGAAAAATCAGGTAGTCGGTGCAGACATCGACATGGCTCAGGCTATCGCTGATGAACTTGGGGTTAAGTTGGAAATCTCAAGCATGAGTTTTGACAATGTTTTGACCAGTCTTCAAACAGGTAAGGCTGACCTGGCAGTTGCGGGAATTAGCGCTACTGACGAGAGAAAAGAAGTCTTTGATTTTTCAATCCCTTACTATGAAAACAAGATTAGTTTCTTGGTTCGTAAGGCTGATGTAGAAAAATACAAGGATTTAACTAGCCTTGAAAGTGCTAATATTGCGGCTCAAAAAGGGACTGTTCCAGAATCAATGGTCAAGGAACAATTGCCAAAAGCTCAATTAACTTCCCTAACTAATATGGGTGAAGCAGTCAATGAATTGCAGGTTGGAAAAGTAGATGCTGTTCATATGGATGAGCCTGTTGCACTTAGTTATGCTGCTAAAAACGCTGACTTAGCTGTCGCAATTGTCAGCTTGAAGATGAAGGACGGCGACGCCAATGCCGTTGCTCTTAGAAAAAATAGTGATGATTTGAGAGAAGTGGTAGACAAGGTCATCCAAAAACTCAAGGATGAAGGAACTTACCAAAGCTATCTTGAAAAAGCAGCAAGTCTAACTGAAGTTGAAGAATAAGAAAAAGCAGAGTTGGATGTCATTCCAATTCTGCTTTTAAATAGTTTAAAACCTTTTCCAGATTGTCTAGGGACACCTTGGCAAATTGATAAGGACAGGTGCTTAAATAGGCCTCTTCAAAGAAGTCCAAGCCTAGTTGACTGTGTTTGAGATTGGCGATTTTAGGATACTGTCTCAGGTCTAGCAATAAACCATCGTGAAGAGGAAAATGAGGAAGAGGACAGGGGCTGTAAGCTAGTCTTTCCTTGATTTGTTTTTGGTAAGTTTCTTGATTATTCAAGCGAGTCAGACGATTTTTCTCAAACAATTGACTATCGATATAGAGTGATAAGGCCTTTTGCATGATGAGGTTGCTGTCGTAGTCTAGGATATTTTTGTAGGCCACAAATGCTTCTTTGATAGCATTTGGAAGAATGAGTGCTGTAATACGAAGGGCTGGAAAGAGGCTGGTCGAGAAGGACTTGATATAAATGACACGCTCCTCTGTATCAAGATAGTGGAAGGTTTGGCCCTTCTTGGAGTCCAAATCACCCAGATAATCGTCCTCTACGATATAGACATCATACTTGGCTGCTAAGTCAAGAATAGCTCGTTTGTCCTGCTCAGAATAGGAATGGCCTAGAGGATAGTGAAATCGAGGAATGGTATAGAAAAACTTAATTTTTCCTGTTTTGAAGTGGCCTTCCAGTTCCTTCAAGTCAATCCCATCAATGCCTCGTTCAATCGTTTGATAGTCCAGACCCTGAGCAATCAAGAGGCGATTCATTCGATGGTAGGTCGGTTGTTCCACCAAGATTTCCTTGGCTTGGCTAGGGAAGGAAATTTGAGAAAGGATAAACAAGGCTTGTTGGGTTCCAGAAGTCAGTACCAGTTGGTCAGCCTTGCAGTAGAGGGCTTGGTCAAAGAGGAGTTGGTGAATGGATTGTCTTAAGTCTTCTAAACCTTCTTGATTTTCATAGTAGTTGAAGAGGTAGTTTTCCCGGCCAATCAAAGTTTCATTGACACAGAGTCGGAAATCGTCATAGGCGCTGGCGTGTTCATCCGTAACCTCGATTTCGAGGTCTTGGTGTTGCCCTTGTTCTAGGACATAGTAGCCACTCTGGGGCTTGGCATAGAGGTATTGTTCGTGCCGTAATTCCAGCAGGGCGCGCTGAACGGTGTCCTTGCTACAGTGAAAGTCAAGGCTTAGTTGACGGATAGAAGGCAGGCGACTTCCCGTCGGAAAGCGTCCAGACTCGATACCATTTTTCAGATAGGAAACGACCTCTTGGTACTTGCTTTGTTTCTTCATTCCAGACCTCCCTTGATTTTGTTACATTGTACCCTTTTTTTTCCTTCTTGGCAATGTCTAGGGTGTTTCTCTCGTTCACATCTAAGAGCAAATGTGGTATATTCCCATCTTTAATACTTTTTTGAAATCAAAGAGCAACCAAATGCAGATGTGACAGTTTTTCGGAACCTTTTTCTCTTTAAAACAAAATATGTATTTTTATCTGGGGTTGGTTTGTTTTAAAAAGTTTTCATGCTAATTTCCCCGTATTACTTGCACATATTTTTAGGAAAAAGCTTGAAACCGTTTTCTAGTTGTGGTATAATAGAATTGGAAAATAAAAGTATACGAATGACTTGTTAGAAAGGAGTTTTAAATCAGAAAATCAAGTTATTTTATCAGTAATATATATTTGTGACTTGAAGGAGTGTTTTTTATGAAATTTAAAAAAAACTGTAACTTCAGCTCTTGTTGTATTATCACTATTTTCTATTATGTCTCCTTCTATAGTTTCTGTTAGAGTATTTGCTGATGATGTAACTACTACGGAAGTTTCTGAAATTAGTACCCAAGAACAAAAATAAATGGATGATGTAGCTAATGTTCTTGATCAAATGTTTAGAAATGGAGTTAATGAAAAAAATTTTACTGAATATGTTTATAAAAACTTTTCTCAAAAAGATATTGCTCTTGCGGAAAATAAATTAGAAACTAATATTAATAATCTCTATGACAGAGTCCCTTGGGATGAGATGGGAGGATGTATAGCGAGAAAAATACGAGAAGAATTTTTTGCTATGACCAATGTTTCGCTAATTGTTAAGTATGCGCAGAAAAAGGCTTGGTTAGAATTAGCTAAAGTGGTACTAAGATTTGTTAAAGCTAATGGACTTAAAACAAATATTTATATCATTGCTGGTCAGTTGGCTATTTGGGCAGTTCAGTGTGGTCTGGAATAATGCGTGATAAAAACTTTTTAATAAAAGATGGGATTATTAGCTTTTTGATTGGATTTGTATATGCATATTTAGTGTTACAAAAATTTATCCTTTGGAAAATCCTTTTGTTTGCATTTATTTTTGCAATTATTAATACAATATTTATGTTTGCTAGGAACAAAAAATAAATAATGATTTAGTTAAATAAAAAAAGGCCCCTAGGGAAGTGTGTTCCTTAGGGGTTGTTGTGCCAGTTCAAGTTTTGTTTCTGTCAAAATCTCAGGCTACCCGTCGGAAAGCGTCCAGACTCGATGCATTTTTCAGATAAGCTACGACCTCTTGGTACTTGCTTTGTTTCTTCATTCCAGACCTCCCTTGATTTTGTTACATTGTACCCTTTTTTTCTTTCTTGGCAATGTCTAAGGTGTTTCTCTCGTTCACATATAAAGCTAAATGTGGTATACTTAGGAGTAACATTTATAGAATAACAAACAAGAAAGAGAATGGATAAGAACGTGCAGGAACCAGTGAAATTATTTCAATACAATACCCTTGGAGCCTTGATGGCTGGCCTTTATGGTGGCACCATGACAGTAGGAGAATTGCTAGAGCATGGAGACCTTGGTTTGGGAACCTTGGATTCCATTGATGGGGAATTGATTGTCTTGGATGGCAAGGCTTATCAAGCCAAAGGCTCAGGAGAGCAACCGGAAATTGTAGAAGTATCACCAGATGCCCTTATTCCTTACGCAGCAGTAGTACCACATCAGGCAGAGGTCATTTTCCGCCAGCGCTTTGAGATGACAGACAAGGAATTGGAAGAACGGATTGAGTCTTATTATGACGGGGAAAATCTTTTCCGCTCTATCAAGATTCGTGGGGAATTTTCACATATGCATGTGCGCATGATTCCTAAGTCGGCACCAGATACCAAGTTTGCTGATGTCGCAACCCATCAACCTGAATATAGTCGTGACAATGTGGCAGGAACCATCGTTGGTTTCTGGACGCCAGAGATTTTCAATGGGGTCAGTTTGGCAGGATATCATCTACATTTTATCTCAGATGATTTGACCTTCGGTGGGCATGTTATGGACTTTGTTATCAAGGAAGGCATTATCGAGGTGGGAGCTATTGACCAGTTGGACCAACGTTTCCCAGTCCAAGACCGTCAATACTTGTTTGCTAAGTTCAATGTTGACGAGATGAAAAAAGATATTGAAAAGGCAGAATAGGAGAAGAAAATGATCATTCATATTATCATTACCATGGTGCTGTTGCTGGCTTTCTTGCTAGGGAGCGTTTGGTATGCCAAAAAGAAATACCAGACTAATCTAGCTGCCTTGGGATTGGGTGCAGTCGCTTTCTTTGTTTCTTCGCAGATTTTGGAAAAACTGGTGCATATCTTAGTTTTACATCCTCAAAAAGACGGTAGTATTGCTCTCTTGCAAGATCATCCGCTTGTCTATATCATCTATGGCCTAGCCATGGCAGCATTTTTTGAGGAAACGGCTCGTCTTATTTTCTTCAAATGGTTGGAGAAAAAGAGAAGTTTGGAAAAGGCAGACGCCTTGGCCTATGGGTTAGGGCATGGTGGTTTGGAGTTGATTTTCCTAGGTCTTACTAGTTTACTCAATCTCTACTTCGTGCTTTCGGCAGTTCAAACTCAGGATCCACAGGTCATGCAATTACTGTCTGAAAATATGTTGAAAACCATTCAGTCACTTTCGGTCTGGCAGATTTATTTGCTTGGTTTTGAGAGAATCTTGGCGCTAGGTTTCCAATTACTCTTGACTGTTTGGGTTTACCAAGCTGTTCGCCAGAAGAAATGGATTTATCTCCTAGCAGCCTATGGCCTACATGCCTTCTTTGACCTAGCACCATCTCTAGTCCAAGTTGGCTGGTTGACAAATCCAGTCTTGGTTGAAGTTGTCCTAGCACTTGAACTTGTTCTGGTTGCCTATGGGACCAAGGCAATCTTTTGTAAAAAATCATAAGAAAAAAGGGGGAAACCTCTTTTTCTTATGCAAAATCCAGACAAGGTCTTTTTATGGTCGTCAAATGTCTCTAAAAATGGTATAATGGAATGAATTTTGTAAAAGGAAGAGTGACATGTCTGTAAGAGAAAAAATGCTTGAAATCTTAGAAGGGATTGATATCCGTTTTAAGGAACCCTTGCATAGCTATAGTTATACAAAAGTAGGTGGAGAGGCCGATTATCTGGTCTTTCCACGAAATCGTTTTGAGTTGGCTCGCGTTGTCAAATTTGCTAATCAAGAAAATATCCCTTGGATGGTTCTTGGCAATGCTAGCAATATCATCGTTCGTGATGGTGGAATTCGTGGATTTGTCATCTTGTGTGACAAGCTCAATAATGTTTCTGTTGATGGCTATACTATTGAAGCAGAAGCAGGGGCTAACTTGATTGAAACAACTCGCATTGCGCTTCGTCATAGTTTGACTGGCTTTGAGTTTGCTTGTGGCATTCCAGGAAGCGTTGGCGGTGCTGTCTTTATGAATGCGGGTGCCTATGGTGGCGAGATTGCCCACATCTTGCAGTCTTGTAAGGTCTTGACTAAGGATGGGGAAATCGAGACCCTGTCTGCCAAGGACTTGGCTTTTGGTTACCGCCATTCAGCTATTCAGGAGTCTGGTGCAGTTGTCTTGTCAGCTAAATTTGCCCTAGCCCCAGGAACCCATCAGGTTATCAAGCAGGAAATGGACCGCTTGACGCACTTACGTGAACTCAAGCAACCTTTGGAATACCCATCCTGTGGTTCGGTCTTTAAGCGTCCAGTCGGGCATTTTGCAGGTCAGTTAATTTCAGAAGCTGGCTTGAAAGGCTATCGTATCGGTGGTGTTGAAGTGTCTGAAAAGCACGCAGGATTTATGATCAATGTTGCTGATGGAACGGCCAAAGACTACGAGGACTTGATCCAATCGGTTATCGAAAAAGTCAAGGAACACTCAGGTATTACGCTTGAAAGAGAAGTCCGGATCTTGGGTGAAAGCAAGTAGGAAGCTGTATTTGAAAAGCTGCTGCTATGTCATGGAAAGGGGGTGAAAGCCTATCGGTAGCGAAGATGTATGCAGGTGGTTTTACTCCCTGCAAGAGGTAGTGGGGACCTGACAGAGCCCTGATCTGTTAATCTATGAAAAAGAAGGAATAAATGACAATTGAAAAAACCAATTATTGAATTCAAAAACGTCTCTAAAGTTTTTGAAGACAGCAACACCAAGGTTCTCAAAGATATCAACTTTGAGTTGGAAGAAGGGAAATTCTACACTCTTTTAGGCGCATCTGGTTCAGGGAAATCAACTATCCTTAACATCATTGCAGGTTTACTGGATGCGACAACAGGAGATATTTTATTGGACGGTGTCCGAATCAATGACATTCCAACCAACAAGCGTGACGTCCATACCGTCTTCCAATCCTATGCCTTATTTCCACATATGAATGTGTTTGAAAATGTTGCTTTTCCGCTCCGCTTGCGTAAGATCGACAAGAAAGAAATCGAGCAACGCGTAGCGGAAGTTCTCAAGATGGTTCAGTTGGAAGGGTATGAAAAACGATCCATTCGTAAACTCTCAGGAGGACAACGTCAGCGTGTGGCTATTGCCCGTGCCATTATCAACCAACCCCGTGTGGTTTTGTTGGATGAGCCTTTGTCAGCGCTGGACTTAAAATTACGAACAGACATGCAGTACGAACTGCGTGAACTGCAACAACGATTGGGCATTACCTTTGTCTTTGTCACTCACGATCAGGAAGAAGCCCTGGCCATGAGTGACTGGATTTTCGTTATGAATGATGGCGAGATTGTTCAGTCTGGAACTCCTGTGGACATCTACGATGAGCCAATCAACCACTTTGTTGCCACCTTTATCGGGGAGTCAAATATCTTGCCAGGTACCATGATTGAGGACTACTTGGTTGAGTTTAACGGCAAACGCTTTGAAGCAGTCGATGGGGGGATGAAGCCAAATGAGCCTGTCGAGGTTGTCATTCGTCCAGAGGACTTGCGCATTACCCTGCCTGAAGAAGGCAAGCTCCAAGTTAAGGTGGATACCCAGCTCTTCCGTGGGGTGCACTATGAAATTATCGCCTATGACGAACTTGGAAATGAATGGATGATCCACTCAACTCGTAAGGCCATCGTTGGAGAGGAAATCGGTCTGGACTTTGAGCCAGAAGACATCCATATCATGCGTCTCAACGAAACTGAAGAAGAGTTCGATGCTCGTATCGAAGAATACGTGGAAATCGAAGAGCAAGAAGCAGGTCTGATCAATGCAATCGAGGAGGAAAGAGATGAAGAAAACAAGCTCTAAACTCTTTGTAGTTCCCTACATGCTCTGGATCGCCCTCTTTGTCCTGACACCCTTGGTCTTGATTTTCGGACAATCCTTTTTCAACATTGAAGGCCAGTTTAGTTTAGAAAACTATAAATCTTACTTTGCGTCACAAAACTTGACCTACCTAAAAATGAGCTTTAACTCTGTACTCTATGCAGGAATTGTGACCTTTGTAACCCTGCTCATCAGCTATCCGACAGCCCTCTTTTTGACCCGTCTCAAGCACCGTCAACTCTGGCTCATGCTGATTATCCTACCAACTTGGATCAATTTGCTCCTTAAAGCCTATGCCTTTATCGGAATTTTTGGTCAGAATGGCTCTATTAACCAATTCTTGGAATTTATCGGAATCGGCTCACAACAGTTGCTTTTTACCGATTTCTCCTTTATCTTTGTCGCAAGCTACATCGAGCTTCCCTTTATGATTTTGCCGATTTTCAATGTCTTGGACGATATGGATAACAATCTCATCAATGCCAGCTACGACCTTGGTGCGACCAAGTGGGAAACCTTCCGTCATGTCATCTTCCCTCTATCTATGAACGGAGTGAGAAGTGGGGTCCAATCGGTCTTTATCCCAAGTTTGAGTCTCTTCATGCTGACCCGTTTGATTGGTGGGAACCGCGTTATCACGCTGGGAACAGCCATTGAGCAAAACTTTCTGACCAATGACAACTACGGTATGGGTTCTACCATCGGTGTGATTCTCATCCTGACCATGTTCATCACCATGTGGGTAACTAAGGAAAGGAGAGAACGATGAAAAAATTTGCCAATCTATATCTAGGACTGGTCTTTCTTGTCCTCTACCTGCCGATTTTTTACCTGATTGGCTATGCCTTTAATGCAGGCAATGACATGAATAGCTTTACAGGCTTTAGCTTGAGCCATTTTAAAACCATGTTTGGCGATGGTCGTCTTATGTTGATTGTAACTCAGACCTTTTTCTTGGCCTTCCTGTCAGCCTTGATTGCGACCATTATCGGGACTTTTGGAGCTATTTATATCTACCAGTCTCGTAAGAAATACCAAGAAGCCTTTCTATCACTCAATAATATCCTCATGGTTGCGCCTGATGTTATGATTGGTGCCAGCTTCTTGATTCTCTTTACTCAACTCAAATTTTCACTTGGCTTTTTGACCGTTCTTTCTAGTCATGTGGCCTTCTCTATTCCTATCGTGGTCTTGATGGTCTTGCCTCGACTCAAGGAAATGAACGGCGACATGATTCATGCAGCCTATGACTTGGGAGCTAGTCAATTTCAGATGTTCAAGGAAATCATGCTTCCTTATCTGACTCCGTCTATCATTGCAGGTTACTTCATGGCCTTCACCTATTCGCTAGATGACTTTGCTGTGACCTTCTTTGTAACGGGAAATGGCTTTTCAACCCTGTCCGTCGAGATTTACTCTCGTGCTCGCAAGGGGATTTCGCTAGAAATCAATGCCCTGTCTGCCCTTGTCTTTCTCTTTAGTATTATCCTAGTTGTTGGATATTACTTTATCTCACGTGAGAAGGAGGAGCAAGCATGAAAAAACTCTATTCATTTTTAGCAGGAATTGTAGCCATTATCCTTGTCTTGTGGGGAATTGCGACTCATCTCGATAGTAAAATCAATAGCCGAGATAGTCAAAAACTGGTTATCTACAACTGGGGGGACTATATCGATCCAGAACTCTTGGAGCAATTCACAGAAGAAACAGGCATCCAAGTCCAGTACGAGACCTTTGACTCCAACGAAGCCATGTATACCAAGATTAAGCAGGGTGGAACGACTTACGATATTGCCATCCCTAGTGAATACATGATTAACAAGATGAAGGACGAAGACCTCTTGGTACCGCTTGACTATTCAAAACTTGAAGGTCTTGAAAATATTGGACCAGAGTTCCTCAACCAGTCCTTTGACCCAGGCAATAAATTCTCCATCCCTTACTTCTGGGGAACCTTGGGAATTGTCTACAATGAAACTATGGTAGATGAAGCGCCTGAACATTGGGACGACCTTTGGAAACCAGAGTATAAAAACTCTATCATGCTCTTTGATGGGGCGCGTGAGGTACTGGGACTGGGGCTCAACTCCCTTGGCTACAGCCTTAACTCCAAGGATCCACAGCAATTGGAAGAGACAGTAGATAAGCTCTATAAACTGACTCCAAATATCAAGGCTATTGTGGCCGACGAGATGAAGGGCTACATGATTCAAAATAACGCTGCTATCGGTGTGACCTTCTCTGGTGAAGCCAGCCAAATGTTAGAAAAAAATGAAAATCTACGCTATGTAGTACCGACTGAGGCCAGTAACCTTTGGTTTGACAATATGGTCATTCCAAAAACAGTCAAAAACCAAGATGCAGCCTATGCCTTTATCAACTTTATGTTGAAACCCGAAAATGCTCTCAAAAATGCGGAGTATGTCGGTTATTCAACTCCAAACCTACCAGCTAAGGAATTACTCCCAGAGGAGAAAAAAGAAGATAAAGCCTTCTATCCAGATGCTGAAACTATGAAACACCTAGAAGTTTATGAGAAATTTGACCATAAATGGACAGGAAAATATAGCGACCTCTTCCTACAATTTAAAATGTATCGGAAGTAGGATATATGAAAACGGATCAGTCACGCTGGTTCGTTTTTTTAACTCTTTTTCTTTGCAATAACAATATTTTATGGTATAATGTAAGCGTAAACACAAACACAAGAAACTCTCTAAATATTCTATGCTTTTAAAAAAGATAGGAGGAATAAATCATGAAAAAGAATTTTATGATTTTCTTAACAGCAGTTGCTAGTTTATTGTTTTTAACAACATTTTCAACTACAAAGGCAGATGAAAATATTGACAATAACGGTAGTTATGAAACAAGAACATCTTTAGTAATGAAAGTTGGGGATTCTGCTACACAAGTATTTACAGATAATTCTGGGGAAGAAAATGTAATTACCGTTACAAAGGTTGCTGACAGACCTCGAACCAGTTTTAGATGGGCACAAGTTGGTAGTGAAAAAGCTAGTAACGGAACTTATCATATAAGTTACAGACGCGGGATATTTAACTGTGGCTTCTATATCACAATAGATACTCGTAACATTACCAGCGCATATGATTTATGGTATTTCCATCTAGTAGGCACAAACTCCGCAAATTTAGTGCATGAAAGTAATAGGAGAGCAACAGCATATTTCACATTTCAACTCAGTGTTCCTTGGATTAACGGCCCAAGTTGGGACGGAGCTCTTCGAGCAGAGCTCGACGCAGACTATCTAGTTACACTGGTGAAGTAAAATGGGAATGTTTGGTTTGATGACAGTCGCTCTTACTATAACTCTCTTTCTAATCATCATTTTTTTAATAGTAAAAAATATTAAGAAATAAATAACTTTAAAATATTTAGAGAGCAGATAAAAGACACCAAAACTAAATAATTTGGTGTCTTTTATTATGAAACATTCGAAAACTTGGGATAAAAGTTGGGATAAAAAGAAAAATGGCAGTAAGAAAAAGTATATTCTGAAAAAGTAATCTGAGATGTAGGGAATAGGTCTGATTAAATGGAGATCATTTCCAGTTGACGCAAGCTTAAAAAAACGGTATAATAAGAAAGTTGAGAATTGATTTTCTCTTGTCTTAGTCCAGAGAAATGGCGGTGCTGCGAGCCATCTAAGCTAGGAAGTCATGCTACTCAATCATACAATTGCATAAGAACAAGAGAATGACAAGTTCATTGAATGAAGGTGGTACCGCGGTTTTTCGCCCTTCGTGATATGAGCTTGTCTTTTGATTTTTTGGAGGTGTTGATGAAAACATTTCTTGTCAAACAAAAGTTTCGTCTTGGAGGCGAACGCTTCGCTATCAAGGACGACAGGGGAGAAATCGCCTATCAGGTAGAGGGATCATTCTTTAAGATTCCCAAAACTTTTACCATCTATGATGATAATGGTGAACAGGTCAGTCAGATCAGTAAAGAAATCTTGACCTTGCTTCCTCGTTTTGAGATTCAGCTTCGGGATGGCTCGAGTTTTGTCATTCGTAAGAAGTTGACCTTTTGGCGAGATAAGTATGAGTTTGATAATTTAGGTCTTCGTATCGAGGGTAATATCTGGGATTTGGATTTCAAATTGCTGGATGATCGCGATCAGCTGATTGCGGAAATTAAGAAGGAACTCTTCCATTTGACCTCTACCTATACCGTAACGGTTCTTGAAGACGCTTATGCAGATCTAGTCATTTCCCTCTGTGTCGCGATTGACTATGTGGAAATGCTAGAAAGCCAATCACATTAAACAAGTAAATAAGGAGACGATATGAAACAACTATCTAGTGCACAAGTACGCCAAATGTGGCTTGACTTCTGGGCGACCAAAGGTCACTCAGTAGAACCATCAGTGAGCTTGGTTCCTGTAAATGACCCAACTCTTTTGTGGATCAACTCTGGGGTAGCAACCCTTAAGAAATACTTTGACGGGACCATTATTCCTGAAAATCCACGTATTACCAATGCTCAAAAGGCTATCCGTACCAACGACATCGAGAACGTAGGGAAGACTGCACGTCACCATACCATGTTTGAAATGTTGGGGAACTTCTCTATTGGAGATTACTTCCGTGACGAAGCTATCACTTGGGCTTATGAGCTTTTGACAAGCCCTGAATGGTTTGATTTCCCTGCTGAAAAACTTTACATGACTTACTATCCAGATGATAAAGATTCTTACAACCGCTGGATTGAAGTGGGAGTGGACCCAAGTCACTTGATTCCGATCGAGGACAACTTCTGGGAAATCGGTGCGGGACCTTCTGGACCTGATACAGAGATTTTCTTTGACCGTGGAGAAGCCTTTGACCCAGAAAATATCGGTCTTCGTTTACTTGCAGAAGATATTGAAAACGACCGTTACATCGAAATCTGGAACATCGTTTTGTCACAATTTAACGCAGACCCTGCTGTTCCTCGTAGCGAGTACAAGGAATTGCCACACAAGAACATTGATACGGGCGCTGGTTTGGAGCGTTTGGTGGCGGTTATCCAAGGGGCTAAGACAAACTTTGAAACAGACCTCTTCATGCCAATCATTCGTGAAGTCGAGAAATTGTCTGGTAAGGTTTATGACCAAGATGGCGACAACATGAGCTTCAAGGTCATCGCTGACCACATCCGTTCACTTTCATTTGCCATCGGTGATGGTGCCCTTCCAGGAAATGAAGGTCGTGGTTATGTCCTTCGTCGTCTTCTTCGTCGTGCTTCTATGCATGGTCAAAAATTGGGTATCAACGAGCCTTTCCTTTACAAACTCGTTCCAACTGTTGGAAAAATCATGGAAAGCTACTACCCAGAAGTGCTTGAGAAACGTGACTTTATTGAGAAAATCGTTAAGAGCGAAGAAGAATCATTTGCCCGTACCCTTCACTCAGGTCAACACTTTGCCCAAGGCATTGTAGCAGACTTGAAAGAAAAAGGTCAATCTGTTATCGCTGGTTCAGATGTCTTCAAACTCTATGATACTTATGGGTTCCCAGTTGAATTGACTGAAGAAATCGCTGAAGAAGCTGGTATGACTGTAGACCGTGAAGGTTTTGAAGCAGCCATGAAAGAACAGCAAGAACGCGCGCGTGCGTCAGCTGTCAAGGGTGGCTCAATGGGTATGCAAAATGAAACTCTTCAAAACATCACTGTAGAAAGTGTCTTCAACTACAATGCTAGCCAATTGTCTTCTAAATTGGTAGCTATCGTGGCGGACAATGCAGAAGTAGAAGCTGTTTCAGAAGGAACTGCCTCTCTTATCTTTGCGGAAACGTCATTTTATGCTGAAATGGGTGGACAGGTAGCTGACCACGGACAAATCTTGGATGAGTCAGGTAAGGTTGTGGCTACTGTGACCAATGTTCAAAAAGCACCAAACGGACAAGCTCTTCACACTGTTGAAGTCCTTGCACCGCTTGCCTTGAACCAAGAATATACTTTAGCAATTGATACAAATCGTCGTCACCGTGTTATGAAAAACCACACTGCTACTCACTTGCTTCACGCTGCCCTTCACAATATCCTTGGAAACCATGCGACACAAGCAGGGTCACTTAATGAAGTGGAATTCCTTCGCTTTGACTTTACCCACTTCCAAGCAGTGACTGCTGAAGAATTGCGTGCGATTGAACAGCAAGTTAACGAGAAAATTTGGGAAGCACTTGAAGTGAAGACAGTTGAAACGGATGTTGACACTGCTAAAGAAATGGGAGCTATGGCCCTCTTTGGTGAGAAATACGGCAAGGAAGTTCGTGTCGTGACTATCGGTGACTACTCTATTGAACTTTGTGGTGGTACTCATGTTGGCAACACTTCTGAGATTGGTCTCTTCAAAATTGTCAAAGAAGAAGGAATCGGTTCAGGAACTCGCCGTATCTTGGCAGTGACTGGTAAGGAAGCCTTTGAAGCCTACCGTGAACAAGAAGATGCTCTTAAAGCTGTCGCAGCAACTCTTAAAGCACCTCAACTTAAAGAAGTCCCTCACAAGGTAGAAGGACTTCAAGAACAACTTCGTCAATTGCAAAAAGAAAATGCTGAGTTGAAAGAAAAAGCCGCAGCTGCAGCCGCAGGCGATATCTTCAAGGATGTTAAGGAAGTCAATGGTCACCGTTACATTGCTAGCCAAGTGTCTGTATCAGATGCTGGTGCCCTTCGTACTTTTGCGGATAACTGGAAACAAAAAGACTACTCTGACTTGCTTGTCCTAGTTGCTGCTATCGGTGATAAAGTCAATGTCCTTGTAGCAAGCAAGACAAAAGACCTTCATGCAGGAAACCTTGTCAAAGAATTAGCACCAATCGTCGATGGACGTGGTGGTGGTAAACCAGACATGGCCATGGCAGGAGGAAGCAATCAAGCTAAGATCCAAGAATTGTTGGATGCAGTAGCAGGTAAATTGTAAACTCGATTATTAATTCTTTGATAATTTTAAAAATTAAGAGTTGAAAAGATATTGTTAAGAGAGTATTCTTATGAAAAGAAAAATTTATGTTGCTTTAAGTATATTTTTTGGTATGGGAACAATTGGATTTGTATTTGATTCCAAAAAAATTATTGACCAGCTAGGCTTCCAACAATTTATATCTCAAATTATTTTTAGTTCCGTATTTACTTTCCTTTTCTATTGGTTGTATATTAAAGATAGTAAAAAAGCTATAGCTGTTAATAGTAACAGAGATACAATAAATAAACCGATAGATGAAATATACTCATCGACCTCATCGATTGAAATACCAATAAGTGTAATAGAAGAAGAGCGAAATAAAATTAAATTAAATAAATTCAAAAGAAAAAATAATGAAATTCTCAAGTTTATTGTTGCGTTCTTTATTCCTTGGATTGGTTGGATTTATTTAATTTATAGGCTTGTTCGATATAATATGAAAAAACATTACTTTTTAAGTGATGAATTTATTCGGAATAAAATACAAATCGATTCTTTTGTTACAGAATATAATGAAATAGCTAAATATGTTGAGAAGTTTGATGAGGTAAGCTTACAATCTACAAGTTTTGATAAATATAAGTATGCTCATGTAGCTAAAGGACAAAATACAAGTTTGTATAATATTCAACGTGATAGGAACGTTATTGATTATCAATCTAAATATGTTTATAATGCTTCACTACAAGTTGTTAGAAATGCAGAGTTAGAACCTTTTAAGTATTTATGTAAGTATTTTGATTTTAAGCCTAACGAAGAAAATCTACAGCGTATTCAAGAAATTGGTGAACAAGTATCACGATTTCTTAATGCTAAAGAGAATCTTGATAATAGATTGGCAAGAATTTTAAATAGTTTAAATCCTCCACAGTTTATTTTAAAGTATTATAAAGAAGAATTTTTATATTATATCAACATTGAAGTTCCCCAAATTAATTTTAATTTTCCTACCTATACTTTTCAATATGTTAGTGCAGGTGGTAATTCTAGTCAAGTTACTTCAATTACACTAAATGAGGAAATAATTGAATTATTAATTACTTATATGGATGAGCAAGTTAAGTATAAGAAAAGTGCTAAAGCTCAACGTGCATTAATGACTAAAAAATTACGTGAGTATGTCAAAGAAAGGGACTGTTATACTTGCCAATATTGCGGAGCATCTACTGCTCAACAAGATTTATTATTGCTAGAAGTGGATCATATTATTCCAGTTTCAAAGGGTGGAATGTCTACGGAAAGTAATTTACAAACATTATGTTGGAAATGTAATAGAACAAAATCAGATAAAATTTTATAGATTTAGATGAAAATTATAATGTTTGAGAACAGAACGTGTCAATTAGTGATATAATTTTTAACAAAAATATAGGTTGTTTAAAGATCTATCCATTTGGGTAGGTCTTTTTGTGAATGCAAAAAAGCCAAATCCGATTGGACCTGGCTGGATTATTATGAGTTATTAGATTGTATTGGCTGCCCAGACACTTACGGATCTAGCTGAGACTGGGAATTGTCCATAACCTTCCTCATCGATTGTAACATGACTTTGGTGGTTTCCAAGTAAGTCTATGAAAGTTTGGTTAGCCCATTCTTGGCCGACAAACATTGACTTGCTGCTTTCTTGGTTATTTGAGATAAGGACTGCGATTGGGGATTGATGTTCAGCACCTGAACGTACCCAACCGATACAGTTTGCGTCATCAAAGTAGTCTGTTTGCTCTCCATAGGCCAAATCTTTTCGGATGGCTAGGAGACGGTCAAGGACTTCTTTGAAATCTTGTTGAGCATATTGCCCTGAAATCCCATAGTAGTCGCCGTAAAAGACACATGGAAGGCCATTTTGGCGTAACAGAATGAGGGCATAGGCTGCTGGTTTGAACCATTCTTCAACGGTAGACTCAAGAGCCTGACCTCGTTGTGTATCGTGGTTGTCGACAAAAGTCACAGCCTTGTCAGGTTTGAGTTCAACCAAGCTATCTGTGAAAATGCTACGAAGATCGTAGTTGGAACCTGCTCGACTAGCATCAAAGAGATTCTGGTGGAGACGAACATCGACAAGATCGAATCGTTCTTCCGTTTTTTCAAGATAGTCTAGGTTGGCTTCCTTGTCTGGGTTCCAAAATTCACCAAAAACATAGAAATCCTCACCGTATTTTTCCTTCATATCACGGATGAAATTGCTCATAAAGAAAGAGTCAATGTGTTTAACGGCATCCAAGCGGAAACCAGCTACACCAGTCGTTTCCATGAACCAATCAGCCCAGTCATAGATATTTTGGATGACTTCAGGATGCTTAAAGTCTAGATCAGCATACATGAGGTAGTCGTAGTTACCGTTTTCATTATCGACCAATTCCTCGTTGGCCCAGCCCTTATTATCCCCTTGGATGAGATAAATCCCAGACTTACGACGTTTGGCATCATAGTCTGTACCTGTGAAGTGGTACCAGTGCCAGTGGAAGTCATTGTAGGTATTTTGGCGACCATCGAAGGTAAAACTAGTCCAGCCATTGATGGTGAAGGGTTCTCCGAGTTCGACTGTACGGTCTACAGGGTCCACTTCGATGACCTGAAAGGCTTCCATGTGATCGGCCGCAGCCTTGTGGTTGAGTACCACATCAGCCATAGGCTGGATTCCCTGTGCTTTTAGGGCTTGAATGGTTTGAAGATAGTCTTCTTTAAAACCATACTTGGTGCGGACAGTCCCTTTTTGGTTGAACTCTCCTAAGTCAAATAAGTCATAGACCCCATAACCTACATCTTTTTCATTGGTAGCCTTGAAGGCTGGTGGCATCCAGACATGGCTGATACCGAGATCAGCTAGGTGTGGAGCATCTTCAGCTAGA
This sequence comes from Streptococcus sp. 339, assembly GCF_013277285.1. NCBI lineage: Bacteria > Bacillati > Bacillota > Bacilli > Lactobacillales > Streptococcaceae > Streptococcus > Streptococcus sp. 339. The sequence goes on from NZ_VMMR01000027.1 coordinate 41,616, forward strand.
CGCATCCAGTGCTGACCGTCATGGGGCAGATACCATTCAAAGTATTGCATGAGTGTTTGATTTTGCATGATGTTTCCTCTTACTTGTCAATCTTGTTCTTTATTCTATCATAAAGTATCTCTCAGCGCAAACGTTTGCGTAAGAAATAGAAGGAAACTATTGTATCTACTTAAAATAAAGTGTTGATTTTTTTGTATCAAAGTGCTAGTATAATAGTATGTAATATAGATAAAGATAGGAGTCATCCCATGATTGAATTTCAAAATGTTAGTAAGTTGTATGGTGATAAAGAGGCTTTGAACAATCTCAATTTGCAGATTGAAAATGGGGAGATTATGGGTTTGATTGGCCATAACGGTGCTGGAAAATCGACTACCATAAAATCCCTAGTCAGTATCATTTCACCCAGCAGTGGTCGTATTCTGGTAGATGGTCAGGATTTATCGGAAAATCGTTTAGCTATCAAACGAAAAATTGGCTACGTAGCAGACTCGCCTGACTTATTTTTACGTTTAACGGCCAATGAATTTTGGGAATTGATCGCCTCATCCTATGATCTGACTAGCTCTGACTTGGAGGCTAGTCTAGCTAGGCTATTGAGTGTTTTTGATTTTGCTGAAAATCGTTATCAGGTTATTGAAACCCTTTCTCACGGAATGCGTCAAAAAGTCTTTGTCATTGGGGCACTCTTGTCTGATCCCGATATTTGGGTCTTGGACGAACCCTTGACAGGTTTGGATCCCCAGGCTGCCTTTGATTTGAAGCAAATGATGAAGGAACATGCACAAAAAGGCAAGACAGTCTTGTTTTCAACCCATGTCCTAGAGGTAGCTGAGCAAGTTTGTGATCGGATTGCCATTTTGAAAAAGGGACATTTGATTTATTGTGGTAGCGTAGAGGACTTGAGAAAAGACCATCCAGACCAGTCTTTAGAAAGTATCTATCTTAGCCTTGCTGGTAGAAAAGAGGAGGTTTCAGATGCGTTTCAAGGTCATTAAAAAATTAGTTGATATCAATATCCTTTATTCATCTCAAGAAGCTAATCTGGCTAACCTACGAAAGAAGCAGGCTAAGAATCCTGGGAAAAAAGTAAATGTTTCCGCTAGAGTTCTAAGTTCTTACATTTTTTCTAGCCTCTTGATGCTCTTTTTTTTTAAGTAATATAGCCATTCATTTTCCTTTTGAAGAAATGCCTGTTTATTTTGGTTTCATGGTTACTATTTTACTAGTGGTTGCCTTTTCAACTTCTTTAACGGCCTTTTATAATGTCTTTTATGAGAGTAAGGATTTGGTATCGTATAGACCCTATGCCTTTAAAGAATCAGAGATTATAATTGCTAAAGGACTGTCTGTTCTCTTGCCAGCTCTAACTGGAATTGTACCAATCCTAGCTTATTTTCTAGTCCTCTATATTAGGCTAGCACCTTCTCTTTGGCTGGGCTTGCCTTTGATGCTACTGTCCTTGGCCTTATTATTTGTCTCTGTTACTTTAGTGATGGTAGTGGCAGTACATTTCTTGGCTCAGACTAGGGTCTTCAGAAAGTATCAGTCTATTTTTTCGAATGTGATGATTGGGATAGGAGTTCTCATACCTTTAATATATGTCTTCTTTCTACAGTCGACTTCTGGACGTATTGTTGACAAAGTTAGAGACATTCCATTTCTCCTTTATCCTATTCATCTCTTTTACAAAATAGCAGTGGAGCCTTTTTCGACAGAAGCCATCCTGGGTCTGCTCGCTTGGATAGGACTAACTCTCTTCTTGCTTTACTTGAGCAAAAAGAAGGTTTTTCCTCGTTTTTATGACGTGATTCTGCTTAACAGTGAGGAGAAGGTCAAGAAAGAACGTCGCAGTAAGGAGAGAATTTCAACTACTAAAAAGGGATTTTTCCGTATGGTTTTACGCTACCACCTCACCCTCTTGGGACAGGGGACTGGCGTGATTACAGTGCTTTTTACAAGTGCTTTCCTTCCTTATCTCATGATGATCGGTCTGATTTCCAAAATCCGAGATTCTCAGATAGTTCCAGACATTCATCCTCCATACTGGTTACCCTTGTTTTTTGTAGGAGTGTTTATAGCAGTTGTCAATAACAATATCACCAGCCTGCATTCAATTGCCTTGTCCTTGGAGAGAGAAAATGTTGATTTTCTTAAGAGTTTACCCTTTGACTTTGCTCGTTATGTGAAAGTGAAATTTTGGATTATATTTGCTGTCCAGTCCTTTTTACCAGTTCTGACTTTACTTGGCCTTTCTCTATATCTAGGCTTGCCCATCCTTTCGATGATTTACCTTCTTGTGGCATGGATCCTTGCCAGTGTCATCCTTTCTTGCCACCATTACCTTAAGGACGTGAAAAATCTGTCAACCAATTGGAGTAGCATTACGGACTTGGTGAACCGTTCAAATCGTATAGTAGCAATAGTTTTACTCTTAATTTATAGTGTTATCTTAATGATTTTAGTCATAGCAAGTTTGTTCTTGGTTCGGTCTCTCGCCCCTGTCCTTGCCATCAGCTTGGGAGTAGGAGTTCTTATCCTCTTGCTTGCTCTTGCTATTTTTGGCTATCATTACTACCTGTCACGCATATTGGCAGAAATAGAAAAAAGATGAGCTAGTTGGTCGATTGCTTGATAAATTCAATTCGACAAACGCTTTTATAGTTTGTTAGAATATAGTTGTAAATGATTACGATTGGTAATCAAAAATATAGGGAGGAATGTTTTGAATAAGAAATATAATATAGTTCTATTATTATTGTTTATAGTTTATTTATTTGGATATTTTTCAATTTCAAAAACTTTCATTCCTATAATGTGTGTGATCCAAGTATTTTTGATAGAACATATATTTAAAGTTAGAAATAGAATGATGCAGATAGGTGAAATTTTAATTATTGTTGCTTCTATAATATTATTTATTGATAGTATATTTAGTTTGTAACAAAAGGCTTTTCTATAAAATCAAATTTTCCAGATACCTGCTGAAGCTGATCTATATCCTAATATTTCTTCTACTATCTTCGTCACTAAATTTGACAGACATATATTGCAGGTACAACCTCTCTACCTACAATCTCAAAGTTAATACTCTTCGAAAATCTCTTCAAACCACGTCAGCTTTGCCTTGCCGTAGATATGGTTACTGAC
>NZ_VMMR01000027.1:44778-66365 GCF_013277285.1 Streptococcus sp. 339
TTTGCTCTTTGATTTTTGTTGATAAAAAGAAATGCTCCTCCACGATGGAAGAGCATTTTTATTGTGATTTTGATTCAGTTTCTGCAGACTCGGGATGGAGTTCTTGGTAACTTGGTGCCTTGAAAAGGTCAGTACTAGTTTTGCCTTGTCGTTGGCTAAAGAGGCTGGTTGACTGACTACCTTTTTCCTGTTCAATCTTTTGCAGAATTGGCAAGGAATTGAGGTAAGAAATACTTTCAGTATCAACTTTTCCAAGATGATCTGCTTGGTAGAAACGTATCAAATCACCAGTTTGAATCTGGTCGCTGATTTTTAGCTGTTGGCTGGCTGCCTGCCGAACGCTTTCTAGTTCAGTTTGAGCTTGTTCATCAAGATTGCTGATTTCAAGACCGCTCTCAGTATAGTAGGTTCGTCCGTCGTAGCTGGTGTATTTTGGTGTGACGAAGGAATTGGCAGTTCGAAAGGCAACGATTTCTTGATGGTCTGGAGACAGAAGGTCTTGCCCAACTTGAAGGAAGGAACTGGACTCAATACCAAGGAGGTGTTCGAGAGTCGGTAAGATATCGATTTGTCCACCGTAGGTATTGATGATTTGTCCTTTTTCATAGCCAGGCATGACCACCATAAAAGGCACTCGTTGCAACATGGCATTGTCGTAATTCGACCAGTTCTCAGAAGTCTTTCCAATCAAGGGTGCCAGCTCAGGATTGCGGGAGTTGGAAATACCATAATGGTCTCCGTAAATGACGATGATGGATTTTTCATAGAGGCCACTTTCTTTGAGATAGTCAAAGAAGGCTTTAATGGCACTGTCCAGATAGTTGGCTGTTTGGAAGTAGCCATTGATTGTTTCATCTTTGGTCTTAGCCAGTGGGAAACCAAGCTCATCGCCAGTCAGATTGCTAGCATAGGGATAGTGATTGGACACCGTGATATACTTGGCATAAAAAGGCTGCTGCAAATGCTCCAGATACTGAATAGAATCTTTCATCATGATTTTATCATTTAAACCATATTGGAAAGAATTGCTACTGTCTTGCTTGGTGAAGTAGGATGCATCAAAGAAGTATTGATAGCCCCATTGTTTGTAGGTCGTATTTCGGTTCCAGAAGGTCCCAATATTACCGTGAAAGACAGCACTTGATTGATAGCCATTTTTTGTTAGGATAAAAGGCGCTGCCTGCTGGGTATTGGTACTTCCATAGTTGACCATAAAGGAACCTTGGTCAAGTCCAAACAAACCAGTCTCTAGCATGGTTTCCGCATCTGAGGTTTTACCAGCCTTGACTTGGTTAAAGATATTCGAAAAGGCTAGTGTAGATTGCGAATGGTAGAGGGAATTAAGAAAGGGAGTGACTTCATGCTCAGTTCCATCTAGGTTGAGTTTATAGTCAAGTAGGAACTGCTGGAAGCTCTCCAAGTGGAGATAAATCACATTTTTTCCTTTGGCCAAGCCAAAATAGTCTGGATTGGGCTTAGCCGAATGCTCTTGAATATAATCTGTAATAGGTTGAAGGTCAGTCTCAGAGGCCTTAGCCCGTTCTTTATTAGCGCTATAGGATTGGTTGGCACTATAGCCTAAAAAAGCTGGTAAACTGAGGGCGCGGACAACATAATAATTCGAAAATCCTCGCGATAGGAGATCGGGACGCTCAATTTCAGCCAAGAAAAGGTTAGCTGAAAAGAGCAGGGCAGAGAGAGCAGTGATGGCAACACTGGAGCGGAATTTGAAAGGTCTCCTATCCAGCTGGATGAATTTTTTATAGAAAAGGAAAGCCAGCAGTGGGAAATCCATAAAATAGATGAAATCCCAAAAGCGCAGTAACTCTAATTCTGCAGTACCAACAGACACCTTGCTGACCACCTTCATGGTATTAGCCGTGATAAAGTCACTAAATTCTCGATAGTAAAAGACGTTGGAATAAAGCCAAATGAATAAAAGGCTATAAATAGCTATACTCAGACCATAAAAGATTTTGGTTGACCGAGCATAGAGGGCTAGAGCCAGCAGGAGTAGCCCCAAGGGAAGGGGATTGAAAAAGGCGATAAAGGCAAGGTAATTTCCCTGCAACTTGCCCACTTGAATATCTAAATTAAAGTCAACGGCATAGGCTAATAAGGTTTTGAGCCAATAGAGGATTAAAAGGGTTAGGACAAAACCCAGTCTGGTACCCATGGCTTTTTGGATTTTGTTAAAATTGCTTTTCACACATTTACTTCCTAATTTTTTATTAGTATTAGTATACCATTTTTTAAAAGAAGAGTAAAAAAGCAAGGGTAGTTTCTTTTTTGAGAATTGTCTAAAAGTTTGATATAATGGTAGTTATGAATAGAATAAGAGTTAGCAAAAGGGTTGAAAAGAAGCTTGCTAAGGGGCTAGTTTTACTAGAAGCCAGTGATCTTGAAAATGTCAATCTTAAGGATCAGGAAGTAGAAGTGCAGGGTCAAGAAGGAACCTTTCTTGGGACTGCCTACCTTTCTCAGCAAAACAAGGGCTTGGGTTGGTTTATCAGTAAAGACAAGATCACCTTCAATCAAGCTTTCTTTGAAATGCTGTTTAGACAAGCTAAAGAAAAGAGAAGAGCCTACTATCAAGATGATTTGACAACTGCCTTTCGTCTCTTCAACCAAGAGGGAGATGGCTTTGGCGGTCTGACAGTGGACCTCTATGGCGACTATGCTGTCTTTTCTTGGTATAACTCTTATGTTTATCAGATTCGTCAGACCATCTCAGAAGCCTTTAGACAGGTTTTTCCTGAGGTGTTAGGGGCCTATGAGAAGATACGCTTTAAGGGTTTGGACTATGAATCTGCCCATGTTTATGGTCAAGAAGCACCTGACTTTTTCACTGTTCTGGAAAATGGTGTTCTGTATCAAGTCTTTATGAATGATGGCTTGATGACAGGAATTTTCCTAGACCAGCATGAGGTTCGTGGTAGTCTGGTCGATGGCTTGGCTATGGGCAAATCCTTGCTCAATATGTTTTCCTATACAGCAGCTTTTTCAGTAGCTGCGACCATGGGAGGAGCAAGTCAGACAACTTCTGTGGACCTAGCCAAACGTTCACGAGAATTGTCTCAAGCGCATTTTCAGGCAAATGGAATCAGCACAGACGACCATCGTTTTGTGGTCATGGATGTCTTTGAATATTTCAAGTATGCCAAACGAAAAGGCTTGACCTACGATGTGATTGTCCTAGATCCGCCTAGCTTTGCTCGGAACAAAAAACAGACCTTCTCTGTGGCCAAGGATTATCACAAGTTGATTTCCCAGAGTCTTGAGATTTTAAATCCAGGAGGGATTATCATTGCTAGTACCAATGCTGCCAATGTTTCCCGTCAGAAATTTACAGAACAAATTGATAAAGGCTTTGCAGGAAGAAGTTACCAGATTTTAAATAAATACGGTCTTCCAGCAGACTTCGCCTATAATAAAAAAGATGAAAGTAGTAATTACCTCAAGGTGATTAGTATGAAGGTTAGTAAATGAAATTAATCGTTTCAGTAATGCCAAGAAGTTTAGAGGAGGCCCAGGCTCTGGATGTCACAAGGTACCTGGATGCCGACATCATTGAATGGCGTGCCGACTATCTGCCTAAAGAAGCGATTTTGCAGGTGGCTCCAGCTATTTTTGAAAAATTCGCAGGTCGTGAGTTGGTTTTCACGCTACGAACTCGCTCTGAAGGGGGAGAAATTGACCTTTCTTCAGAAGAATATATCCATTTAATCAAGGAAGTGGTGCAACTCTATCAACCAGACTATATTGATTTTGAGTACTATAGCTACAAGGATGTTTTTGAGGAAATGCTGGACTTCCCAAATCTCGTTTTGAGTTACCACAATTTCCAAGAAACACCTGAAAATATGATGGAAATCTTGTCAGAGTTGACGAGCCTAAATCCAAAACTTGTCAAGGTTGCGGTGATGGCTCATACGGAGCAGGATGTGCTAGACTTGATGAACTATACACGGGGCTTTAAAACCCTCAATCCTGAGCAGGAATATGTAACTATTTCTATGGGTAAGGTGGGCAAGGTTTCTCGTATCACTGCGGATGTGACTGGTTCGAGTTGGTCTTTTGCCAGTCGGGATGAGGCTAGTGCCCCTGGTCAGATTTCTCTAGCTAGCATGAAAAAAATCAGGGAGATTTTGGATGAAGCTTGATGGCTATACACGTTTAGCTGCAGTTGTTGCCAATCCTATTAAACATTCTATTTCTCCCTTCATCCACAATAGGGCCTTTGAGGCGACAGCTACCAATGGTGTTTATGTTGCTTGGGAGATTGAAGCGAGTGATTTGGCAGAAACAGTAGCCAATATTTGTCGCTACCAGATGTTTGGCATCAATCTGTCCATGCCCTATAAGGAGCAGGTGATTCCTTATTTGGACGGGCTGAGCGATGAGGCGCGCTTGATTGGTGCGGTCAATACGGTTGTCAATGAGAATGGGAATTTGATTGGATATAATACAGATGGCAAGGGATTCTTTAAGAGTTTGCCTTCTTTTACAATTACAGGTAAGAAGATGACCCTGCTGGGTGCAGGTGGTGCGGCCAAGTCCATTATAGCGCAAGCCATTTTGGATGGTGTCAGTCAGATTTCGGTCTTTGTTCGTTCCGTTTCTATGGAAAAAACAAGACCTCACCTAGACAAGTTACAGGAGCAGACAGGCTTTAAAGTGGACTTGTATGCTTTAGAAGATGTTTCGGAACTGCAAGCAAGGATTGCCGATTCGGGCTTACTGGTCAATGCGACTAGTGTGGGCATGGATGGTCAATCATCCCCAGTTCCAGAAAACATCAATCTGACAGAGACTCTCTTGGTCGCAGATATCATTTACCAACCCTTTGAAACGCCATTTTTGAAATGGGCTAGAAGTCAGGGCAATCCAGCAGTCAATGGTCTGGGAATGTTGCTCTATCAAGCTGCAGAAGCTTTTCAACTGTGGACAGGCAAGGAAATGCCGACAGAAGAGATTTGGCAGTCTTTAACAGAAAAATACCAATAAAGAAAGGGAGACTCTCCTATGAAAATCAGAATCGATATTCCTCATCATCCTTATGATATTCAGATTGAAAAAGGTTGTCTGGCTCAGGCTGGTCAATGGTTGCGAGAACTGTGGCAACCACAAAAAGTGCTAATCGTAACAGACAACCATGTAGCTTCTCTTTATGCTGAGAAGGTCAAACTCAGCCTAGAAGATGCTGGTTTTCAGGTAGCTGTTTTTGACTTTTTAGAAGGGGAAGAAAGAAAGAATTTAACTACTGTTCAGAAAGTATATGAATTTCTAGTTAAGCAGGGGTTGACTCGTAGCGATGGAATCGTGGCTCTCGGCGGTGGTGTCGTTGGGGACCTGGCTGGTTTTGTAGCCTCTACCTATATGCGGGGTATTCACTTTGTTCAGATTCCGACCAGTTTAACTGCCCAGGTGGATTCGTCTATCGGTGGAAAGACAGGCGTTAACACTCCATTTGCAAAGAATATGGTGGGTACCTTTGCCCAACCAGATGGGGTTCTGATTGACCCGCTTGTCCTTGAAACGCTTGGAAAAAGAGAGTTGATTGAAGGGATGGGGGAGGTCATCAAGTATGGCTTGATTGAGGATCCAGAACTGTGGGCTCTTTTGACGGAGCTGGATGGTTCTGTTGAGAGCATTCTGGAACATGCAGAGACCTTGATTGAACATTCTTGTCAGGTCAAGCGCAAGATGGTAGTTGAGGATGAGTTGGACAATGGTGTTCGCCTTTACCTCAATTTTGGCCACACCATTGGTCATGCCATTGAAGCAACGGCTGGGTATGGGAAAGTCATGCATGGTGAAGCTGTTGCCATGGGAATGGTGCAGATTTCCAAGGTGGCTGAGGAAAAAGGCCTTATGCCAGAAGGAATAACTCAGTCCATTACAGCTATGTGTCAGAAATTTGGCTTGCCTGTTGACTATGAAAACTGGGATGTTGACAAGCTTTATCAGGCTTTGACTCATGACAAGAAAGCGCGTGGCAACATCTTGAAATTGGTCTTGGTGCCAGAGCTTGGTTCAGCGACCATTCACCCAGTTTCTCTGGAAGAGATGAAAGACTACTTGGTAAAATAAGGAGAGTGTATGAGATATTTAACTGCAGGAGAATCACACGGACCCCGTCTGACAGCTATCATTGAGGGAATTCCAGCTGGGCTTCCTTTGACAGCTGAGGATATCAATGGCGACCTTAAACGCCGTCAGGGTGGCTACGGCCGCGGTGGTCGTATGAAAATTGAGAGCGACCAAGTTATCTTTACTTCGGGCGTTCGCCACGGGAAGACGACAGGGGCGCCTATTACCATGGATGTCGTCAATAAGGACCACCAGAAATGGCTGGACATCATGTCTGCAGAGGACATTGAAGACCGCCTTAAAAGCAAACGAAAAATCACCCATCCTCGTCCAGGTCATGCCGATTTAGTTGGGGGCATCAAGTACCGTTTTGATGATTTAAGAAATTCTTTGGAGCGTTCATCAGCTCGTGAAACCACCATGCGGGTAGCAGTGGGGGCAGTGGCCAAACGCCTCTTGGCTGAGCTGGGTATGGAGATTGCTAATCATGTCGTGGTTTTTGGTGGCAAGGAAATCGATGTTCCTGAGAATCTCACAGTTGCTGAGATTAAGAAACGAGCTGCCCAGTCTGACGTTTCTATTGTCAACCAAGAACGGGAACAGGAAATCAAGGATTATATTGACCAAATCAAGCGTGATGGAGATACCATCGGTGGGGTTGTGGAGACAGTCGTTGGAGGTGTTCCAGTTGGTCTTGGTTCCTATGTCCAATGGGACAGAAAATTGGATGCGCGATTGGCCCAGGCAGTTGTCTCTATCAATGCTTTTAAAGGGGTGGAATTTGGTCTTGGCTTTGAAGCTGGTTATCGTAAAGGCAGCCAAGTCATGGATGAAATTCTCTGGTCTAAAGAAGACGGTTATACCCGCCGTACCAACAATCTGGGAGGTTTTGAAGGTGGTATGACTAATGGGCAACCGATTGTTGTTCGCGGCGTGATGAAGCCCATTCCTACTCTCTACAAACCACTTATGAGTGTGGATATCGAAACCCATGAACCCTACAAGGCAACAGTCGAAAGAAGTGATCCGACCGCTCTTCCAGCAGCAGGAGTGGTTATGGAAGCCGTTGTGGCAACGGTTCTGGCACAAGAAATCCTTGAAAAATTCTCATCAGACAATCTAGAGGAATTAAAAGAAGCGGTAGCCCAACACCGAGATTATACAAAGAACTATTAAGGAGTTCCTATGGCAAAAACAATCTATATCGCAGGTCTTGGTTTGATTGGTGCCTCTATGGCGCTTGGTATCAAACGCGATCATCCAGATTATGAAATTTTAGGGTATAATCGCAGTCAAGCTTCGAGAGATATTGCCTTGAAAGAAGGCATGATTGACCGTGCAACGGATGATTTTGCCAGTTTTGCTCCTTTGGCAGATATCATCATTCTCAGCTTGCCAATCAAACAAACCATTTCCTTTATTAAGGAGTTGGCCAACTTGGACTTGAAAGAAGGTGTCATTATTTCAGATGCTGGTTCGACTAAGTCAGCCATTGTAGATGCGGCGGAGAACTATTTAGCTGGCAAGTCTGTTCGCTTTGTCGGAGCCCATCCCATGGCTGGTAGTCACAAGACAGGGGCTGCTTCTGCGGATGTCAATCTTTTTGAAAATGCCTATTATATCTTTACACCTTCAAGCCTGACAAGTCAGGACACGCTTAAGGAAATGAAGGATCTGCTTTCAGGTCTTCATGCCCGTTTTATCGAGATTGATGCCCAGGAGCATGATTGTGTGACTTCTCAGATTAGCCATTTCCCTCATATTCTGGCTTCTAGTCTCATGGAGCAGACTGCGGTCTATGCTCAAGAACATGAGATGGTAAGGCGCTTTGCGGCCGGTGGTTTTCGAGATATGACCCGAATTGCGGAAAGCGAGCCGGGTATGTGGACCTCTATTCTCTTGTCCAATCGTGAGACTATTCTAGACCGAATTGAGGATTTTAAGGAACGTTTGGAAGCGATTGGTCAGGCCATTAGTAAGGGGGATGAAGAGCAAATTTGGAACTTTTTTAACCAAGCGCGTGAACAACGCCAGACCATGGAAATCCATAAGCGTGGTGGTGTGGATAGCTCTTACGACCTCTATGTTGACGTTCCTGATGAAGAAGATGTCATCCTGCGGATTTTGGAACTGCTACGTGGAACTTCCTTGGTTAACATCCACATCAACGAGGAAAATCGTGAAGATATTCACGGAATCCTACAAATTTCATTTAAAAATGCTCAAGACTTGGAACGAGCCGAGCATCTCATAACAGAAAATACCGACTACACAGTCGTTGTCAAATAAGGAGAAAATTATGCCAAATATTTACGATAGTGCAAACGAACTCAGTCGCGGTCTACGCGAATTACCAGAATACAAGGCTGTTAAAGCAGCTAAAGATGCGATTTCAGCAGATGCTGAGGCGAGCAAAATCTTTACAGAATATGTTGCTTTCCAAGAGGAAATTCAAAGACTGGCTCAGACAGGTCAAATGCCAGACGCTTCTTTCCAAGCTAAGATGGAAGGCTTTGGCAAGCAGATTCAAGGGAATGGCCTCTTATCAGAATTCTTTACCAAGCAACAACAATTGGCCATTTATCTTTCTGACATTGAAAAAATTGTTTTCGAACCAGTTTCAGAATTGCTAAAATAAGAAAATAACTATCATAAAGTCAGGAATTTTTAAGGAATTTCTGGCTTTTTATGATAAAATAGGTAAAAGTATTGCAAGTATGAGGTTCAGTATGAAACTAAAAACAAACATTTGCCACTTACATGGCAGTATCCGCGTTCCAGGTGACAAGTCTATCAGCCACCGTTCCATTATCTTTGGAAGTTTGGCTGAGGGTGAGACTAAGGTTTATGATATTCTGCGAGGTGAAGACGTTCTTTCGACCGTGCAGGTTTTTCGTGACCTTGGTGTTGATATTGAGGATAAAGATGGGGTTATTACCATTCAAGGTGTCGGTATGGACGGCCTAAAAGCTCCGCAAAATGCTCTTGATATGGGAAATTCTGGAACCTCGATTCGTCTGATTTCAGGTGTTCTTGCTTGTGCAGACTTTGAAGTAGAAATGTTCGGAGACGACAGTCTATCCAAACGTCCTATGGACCGTGTGACCCTTCCACTGAAAAAAATGGGCGTCAGCATTTCAGGGCAAACTGAACTAGACTTGCCTCCCCTTCGCTTAAAAGGGACGAAAAACCTAAGACCTATTCATTATGAGTTGCCAATTGCCTCTGCCCAAGTCAAGTCAGCCTTGATGTTTGCAGCCTTACAAGCTAAGGGGGAGTCAGTTATTATCGAAAAAGAGTGCACCCGTAATCATACTGAAGATATGTTGAAACAATTTGGTGGTCATTTAAGTGTGGACGGTAAGAAAATCACAGTCCAAGGGCCACAAAAATTGACAGGACAGAAGGTGGTCGTACCAGGAGATATTTCCAGTGCAGCCTTTTGGTTAGTCGCAGGTTTGATTGTTCCAAATTCTCGTCTAGTGCTGCAGAATGTGGGGATCAATGAAACTCGCATCGGTATTATTGATGTCATTCGTGCCATGGGTGGAAAATTGGAAATAACTGAAATCGATCCAGTCGCTAAATCTGCAACCTTGATTGTTGAGTCTTCTGACTTGAAAGGAACAGAGATTTGTGGCGCTTTGATTCCACGTTTGATTGATGAATTGCCTATTATTGCCCTACTTGCGACCCAAGCCCAAGGTGTAACAGTTATCAAGGATGCTGAGGAACTTAAGGTCAAGGAAACAGACCGCATTCAGGTGGTGGCAGACGCCCTGAATAGTATGGGAGCAGATATCACACCTACAGCAGATGGAATGATTATCAAAGGAAAATCCGCTCTTTACGGTGCTAGAGTCAATACGTTTGGAGACCACCGAATTGGCATGATGACAGCCATCGCAGCTCTCTTGGTTGCAGATGGAGAAGTGGAACTTGATCGGGCAGAAGCCATCAATACCAGCTATCCTAGCTTCTTTGATGATTTGGAGAACTTGACTCATGGCTAAGGTGTTACTAGGCTTTATGGGTGCTGGCAAATCGACTATTGCAAGAGGTTTAGACCCAGACTACCTTGATATGGATGCTCTGATAGAGAAGCGTTTAGGTATGTCCATTGCGGAATTTTTCGCGGAAAAGGGCGAAGCGGCCTTTCGTCAGGTAGAGTCAGAAGTCCTAGCTGATTTACTACAAACAGACCAAGTCGTGTCAACTGGAGGAGGAGTGGTTATTTCTCAGAGAAATCGTGACTTACTCAAGACTAATACAGATAACATCTACCTGAAAGCAGATTTTGAAACCCTCTACCAACGTATCGCAGCTGATAAGGATAATCAGCGCCCGCTTTTTCTAAATAATAGCAAGGAAGAACTTGCAGCTATTTTCCAAGAAAGACAGGTTTGGTATGAGGAAGTGGCTAGTCGGATTTTGGATGTGACCAAGCTAAGTCCGGAGGAAATTATAGAGGAACTAAGATGAAAATTGCTTATCTAGGTCCCAAGGGATCATTTTCACACCATGTTGTGCAGACAGCTTTTCCTAATGAGGAATTGCAGGCTTTTGCCAACATTACAGATGTCATCAAGGCTTATGAGCAAGGATTAGTGGACTATTCTGTGGTGCCAGTTGAAAATTCTATTGAGGGTAGTGTTCATGAAACCTTGGACTATCTTTTTCATCAGGCTCACATCCAAGCAGTAGCAGAAATCGTTCAGCCTATTCATCAGCAGTTGATGGTGGTTCCAGGCCGTACTAAGATTGAAAAGATTTTTTCACATCCACAGGCCTTGGCTCAAGGAAAGAAATTCATCGATGAACAATATCCAGAGGCTCAAATCGAGGTAACAGCTAGTACAGCTTATGCGGCCCGTTTTATTTCCGAACATCCAGACCAGCCCTTTGCAGCAGTTGCACCTAGAAGTTCTGCTGAAGAATATGGATTGGAACTGATTGCCGAGGATATTCAGGAAATGGAAGCCAATTTCACACGTTTCTGGGTTCTAGGAGCTGAAAAGCCTAGTATTCCCTTGCAAGCACAAACTGAAAAGATGAGTTTGGCCTTGACATTACCTGACAACCTTCCAGGTGCACTTTATAAGGCCCTGTCGACCTTTGCTTGGCGAGGAATTGACTTGACAAAAATTGAAAGTCGTCCACTCAAGACAGCACTGGGTGAATACTTTTTCATTATCGATGTGGATTATACCGATAAGGACTTGGTCCACTTTGCCCAAAAAGAATTAGAAGCGATTGGAATCCAGTATAAAATTCTGGGTGCCTATCCTATTTATCCAATATCAGACCATGGAAAGGAGAGAAGATGAGTAAAGAAAATCCCTTAAGTCATCATGAGCAGTTGCGTTATGATTATTTGCTAAAAAATATTCATTATCTCAATGAGAGAGAAAAAAATGAGTTTGCCTATTTGCAAGAAAAGCTAACTCTTGCTAGGGGAAATAGTAGCTCTAGCTTGGAACAAGAAAGAGAAGAGCAGGTTGACTTACCAAGCTATGCGAACCGGAGTCGCTCACAATCCAAATCACAAGCACTCTCTTTCCCTCCAAAAAAGAAAAGACGGAAGCTCCGTCTTAAACGAATTTTTATGGTGATTTTTTCACTTTTGGTCTGTGTGGCTTTGGCCATGGTATTCATGTTTTTGCGTGGTTACCAAGAAGCTAGCGCAAAGAAAACTGCTGATGCTAAGGCAGCACAGGTTCAAGTCTTTAATGGTCAGGACACTAGAGATGGAGTTAATATTTTGATCATGGGGACAGACGGTCGAATCGGTCAAAATAGTGCTGAGACGCGGACGGACTCTATTATGGTATTAAATGTTGGCGGCTCAGATAAGAAAATGAAGCTGGTCAGCTTCATGCGTGACAATTTGGTTTATATAGACGGTTACAGCCAAGTCATTAAAGGTAGAAAACAGACGGATAACAAGTTAAACGTAGCCTATGAGTTAGGAGAACAAGAGGGGCAAAAAGGGGCAGAAATGGTTCGTCAAGTCTTGAAAGATAATTTTGACTTGGACATTAAGTACTATGCCTTGGTTGATTTTCAGGCCTTTGCAACAGCGATTGACACACTTTTCCCTGATGGGGTGACAATTGATGCTCAATTTTCAACATTGAATGGGCGCCCACTAACAGAAGCTACAGTCGGAGATGATTTACACGCTACTGAGACTGAGTCTCCAACCCAAACCATCAAAGTCGGAAAACAGCAGATGAACGGTTCAACCTTGCTCAATTATGCTCGTTTCCGTGATGACGATGAGGCGGATTACGGCCGTACAAAAAGACAGCAACAAGTTTTAACAGCAATTTTAGAGCAAATTAAAGATCCCACTAAACTTTTCACTGGTTCTGAAGCTCTTGGAAAGGTTTTTGCTATGACCTCAACCAACGTACCCTATACTTTCCTCCTAACAAACGGTTTATCTGTTTTGGATGGAGCAAAAAATGGTATTGAAAAATTGACGATTCCAGAACTGGGTGACTGGGTAGATGCCTATGATGTTTATGGAGGCTTGGGCTTGCTGGTTGATCAAAACAAATATCAGAATAAATTGTCTCAGATGGGTTTGAGATAAGATAAGACAGAAAAATCAAAGCTTGAAGGCTATTTATCTAGCAGTCAGGCTTTGATTTTTTACAGTCTGCAATAGATTTTCACCCCCTATTTGTGGTATAATGAAACGATACGATAGAAAGAATAATGAATAATATGACTGATTTAAAAGCAATTCAGGCTCGAAGTCTGGAGATGGCTGAATATTTTGTGGCCTTTTGCAAGGAACATGATTTACTTTGTTATCTCTGTGGGGGAGGTGCTATTGGTGCCCTTCGAAACAAGGGGGTTATTCCTTGGGACGACGACCTAGACTTTTTTATGCCCCGTAAAGATTATGAGAAATTAGCAGAATTATGGCCTCGTTATGCAGATGAACGTTATTTTTTGTCAAAGAGTCACAAGTATTTTGTCGACCGTAATCTTTTTATTACCATTCGTGACAAGGAAACGACCTGCATTAAACCTTACCAGCAAGATTTGGATTTGCCACATGGTTTGGCTTTGGATGTTTTGCCTTTAGATTATTATCCTAAAAATCCAGCTGAGCGGAAAAAACAGGTTCGTTGGGCACTGATTTATTCTCTTTTTTGTGCTCAAACTATTCCAGAAAAGCATGGCGCACTTATGAAATGGGGAAGCCGTATTTTACTGGGTGTGACTCCAAAATCTCTCCGTTATCGCATTTGGAAAAAAGCTGAGAAAGAAATGACTAAGTATGATTTGGCTGAGAGCGATGGCATCACAGAATTATGCTCAGGTCCTGGCTACATGAGAAATAAGTACCCAATCGCATCTTTTGAAGACAATCTTTTCTTACCATTTGAAGGGACAGAGATGCCTATTCCAGTTGGCTACGATGCCTATCTCAGCACTGCTTTTGGAGATTATATGACGCCACCACCAGCAAATAAGCAAGTACCGCATCATGATGCTGTCATCGCTGATATGGATAAGTCTTATACAGAATACAAGGGAGAATATGGTGGCTAAGAAAAAAATCTTATTTTTTATGTGGTCTTTTTCTCTCGGGGGTGGAGCAGAGAAGATTCTGTCGACAATTGTTTCAAATCTGGATCCAGAAAAGTATGATATTGATATTCTTGAAATGGAGCACTTTGACAAGGGATACGAATCTGTTCCCAAGCATGTAGGCATTTTAAAATCCCTTCAAGATTATCGCCAAGCTAGATGGTTACGAGCTTTTTTGTGGAGAATGAGAATTTATTTTCCAAGGCTGACTCGTCGCTTGCTTGTAAAAGATGACTATGATGTTGAAGTTTCTTTTACCATTATGAATCCACCACTGTTGTTTTCTAAAAGAAAAGAAGTCAAGAAAATCTCTTGGATTCATGGAAGTATCGAAGAACTTCTTAAGGATAGCTCTAAAAGAGAATCACATAGAAGCCAGTTGGATGCTGCGAATACAATTGTAGGGATTTCAAAAAAGACCAGCAATTCTATCAAGGAAGTTTATCCAGATTATGCTTCTAAATTACAGACAATCTACAATGGATATGATTTTCAGACTATTCTAGAAAAATCTCAAGAGAAGATCGATATCGAGATTGCTCCTCAAAGTATCTGTACTATCGGACGGATTGAGGAAAATAAGGGTTCTGACCGTGTAGTGGAAGTGATACGATTATTACACCAAGAGGGAAAAAACTATCACCTTTACTTTATAGGTGCTGGTGGTATGGAAGAAGAACTGAAAAAACGGGTCAAAGAGTATGAGCTTGAGGACTATGTACATTTCCTTGGTTATCAAAAAAATCCTTACCAGTATTTGTCTCAGATGAAGGTCCTCTTGTCTATGTCTAAACAAGAAGGTTTTCCTGGAGTGTATGTGGAGGCCTTGAGTCTGGGTCTTCCTTTTGTCTCTACGGATGTCGGAGGGGCTGAGGAATTATCCCAAGAAGGACGATTTGGACAAATCATTGAGAGCAATCAAGAGGCAGCTCAGGCGATTACTAATTACATGACTTCTGCCTCAAACTTTGATGTCGATGAGGCTAGCCAATTCATTCAACAATTCACAATTGCCAAACAAATCGAACAAGTAGAAAAACTATTAGAGGAGTAGCATGGAAACTGCATTAATTAGTGTCATTGTGCCAGTCTATAATGTGGCGCAGTACCTAGAAAAATCGATAGCTTCCATTCAGAAGCAGACCTATCAAAATCTGGAAATTATTCTTGTTGATGATGGTGCAACAGATGAAAGTGGTCGCTTGTGTGATTCAATCGCTGAACTAGATGACAGGGTGTCAGTACTTCATAAAAAGAATGAAGGATTGTCACAAGCACGAAATGATGGAATGAAGCAGGCTCAGGGGGATTATCTGATTTTTATTGACTCAGATGATTATATCCATCCAGAAATGATTCAGAGCTTATATGAGCAATTAGTTCAAGAAGATGCGGATGTTTCGAGCTGTGGTGTCATGAATGTCTATGCTAATGATGAAAGCCCACAGTCAGCCAATCAGGATGAGTATTTTGTCTGTGATTCTCAAACATTTCTAAAGGAATACCTCATAGGTGAAAAAATACCAGGAACGATTTGCAATAAGCTAATCAAGAGAGAGATTGCAACTGCCCTATCCTTTCCAAAGGGATTGATTTACGAAGATGCCTATTATCATTTTGATTTAATCAAGTTGGCCAAGAAGTATGTGGTTAATACCAAACCCTATTATTACTATTTCCATAGAGGGGATAGCATTACGACCAAACCCTATGCAGAGAAGGATTTAGCCTATATTGATATCTACCAAAAGTTTTATAATGAAGTTATGAAAAACTATCCTGATTTGAAAGAGGTTGCTTTTTTCAGATTGGCCTATGCCCACTTCTTTATTCTGGATAAGATGTTACTAGATGATCAGTATAAACAATTTGAAGCCTATTCTCAGATTCATCGTTTTTTAAAAGGCCATGTCTTTGCTATTGCTAGGAATCCAATTTTCCGTAAGGGGAGAAGAATTAGTGCTTTGGCTCTATTCATAAATATTTCCTTATACCGATTCTTATTACTAAAAAATATTGAAAAATCTAAAAAATTACATTAGAACGGGGGTGAGCAAGTGATTGATGGAAAACGATTGTTATTTAGTTTGACCATAGTCAGTTATGCCTTGACGCTAGTAAGTGGAATTGTGTATCTGTTTAATAATAATAATGTTAGCTTACTTTCTACTTTATTGTTCTTGTTGGTTAGTAGCTTAATTGCCTGCTGGAATGATATCAAGTATTACTTAATCCATTTTATTTTCTATTTAACCATTTTTGTCTTTCTGGTATCAAGACCAACCATTGATTATTTTAGGGATGGCGCTCTGGATACCTATCATCCCATAGCCTATCGCTTTGCCTTTATAGTCGTCATGGTTTCGATTCTGGGCTTGACGACAGGAGGTATCCTAGCTCGTTACTTCATAGCTAGGAAGAAAATAAAAGTAGCAAATATAGGAAGTTCTCTAAAAGAGGTTTATACCAAGCGGTTACGCTTTGTATCACTAGGAGTTTTTCTTCTAACCTATCCTTTCTATTTCATTCGGTTATTTGAACGACTCCTGTATCGCTTGCAGACTTCCTACTATGCCTACTATGCAAATTTTGAAAGTAAACTGCCTTATTTTACCTATATCTTATCAACATTTACGGTCTATGCAATGTGTATGTATTTGGCAACCAAGCCAAAGAAATGGCAGGCCACAGCAGTGCTTATCTCCTTTATTGCAGCCAATACTATTCATTTGGCAATCGGGACACGAAATCCTTTTATTTTAAGTATTTTATTTGCTTTTGTTTATTACTTTATGCGGGAGCAAACAGAAAAGGGAAAATGGATTGGGTTTAAAGAAAAGTTAGCGATTTTTGTAGGTTCTCCTATTCTCATGTTAGCGATGGGAGTGCTCAATTATGTACGGGATAATGTCCAAGTTTCCCATACAGGTTTCTGGGATATCTTACTTGACTTTATCTATAAACAAGGAACTAGTTTTGGTGTTCTGGCTCGAGGTTTTCTATTTAACAGTAGCCTCCCTTACCGAGATTTCCGTAATTTTACTTTTGGTCCTGTTCTTGATTATTTTGCAAGGGGGAGTTTGGGGGCAATTTTCGGAGGAAAAGCCTTTGAGCATACAACCAATAGTGTGGAATTGGCTATTGATAGTAATAGTTATGCCCATAATCTATCCTATCTTGTCTTGAACAAGGAATATTTAAAAGGACATGGTATCGGAAGTAGCTATATCATGGAGTTGTATACAGACTATGGTATGATAGGAGTCTTTCTACTTAGTCTCTTACTCGGTGTCTTATTTATAGCCATGCTGCAAGTAGCCTATCGCTCAAGGACAATCCTATTTGCTTTATCCCTACTCATCTTGAATAATCTATTCTTTATGCCAAGAAGCAGCTTTTCAGAAAGTTTCTTCAATTTATTTACAATGCAATTCTGGGGAATTGTTCTTGTGATGATATTCGTAGCAAAAATACTTACAAAAGAAAACCAGTATCTACTAAACAAAGGAGAAAAAAATCATGTTTGAACATTATTCAGTAGCTGATTTATTTGCAAATCTTTATAAAAAACGAAAAGTAAATATTTTAGCTCTCATCGTTTTATTTGCTCTCATTGCTGTACCATTTACAATTAAAGCAGTTAGGAATAAAAACACTGTCAAAGATACAACAAGTTATTCAACTTATCTTAGCTATAAAATCACTCCTCCAGAAGACTCAGCTAAAACAATTTTGAATCATCAAATTGGTGGTTATAGTGATTTTTATGGGAAATTGATTGATGGTAATTTGAATGGAGCTTATCTTTTCAATGATGTAGAGCCCAGTGAGTTGAAAAAAATTGCCAGTGAATTAGACACGACAGAGACAACCTTGAAAAATTCAACGAATGATTATTGGTGGAAAAAATTGACCGTCTACTATATGATTGACGATGCAGGGGTTGGTGTGAAAATTTTGACATCAAGTAAAGATGCTAATGATTTGTTAGAGCGAAAAATTGATGGATTGATTGAGAAATTTAAACACACTTTTGCAAATGTAAAAATTGAAAAATTGGAAACCATCAACTCTAAAGAATTGAATGCAAACGGTGAGACAGCGCTTGGATTGAATGTGAAGAATTTGATTCTCCGTTTAGCTGTTATTGGAGTAGTCTGTGTGATTTTGGTTGTGATGGGAAATGTATTGGTTTATCTCTTTAATCCAACAATCAATAGAGCAGGTGATTTTTCTCAGTATCAAATTGATTTTGTAACAGAGATTACAACAATTGCTAACCTAGCAGATGTCTTGTCATACAAAAATGCTGGACAAGAATTAACAATCGTTAGCTCAAATAAAGCTATCCTAGATAAATTGAAACAGAGTCAAGAGGCTTTAAAAGGAATGCATTTTGTAGATTTACAGGATGTATCATCTCTTTTGGAAAGAGATACAGTCCTTCTTGTTGAAGAGTACGGAGTGACTCGTTATAAGAAATTTGAACAAAGTCTTCAAATTCTTAGAAACTTAAATCGTTCTATCCTCGGTGTAGCAACCTTTAAACTATAAGCTTTCTGATGTATTAGGTCTTCAAAGTCGAACAAGAAGTTTGATTTTGAAGGCTTTTTCTATCTGTCTGCAGAAATTTTCTCTTGGAGTCTCCTATAGAAAGACCCTAGGGAAAATCTATCCGTATAGAGGAGCCTTCTTTTGATAAAATCGTAAAAATCTAGTATAATAGATAGAACTGAAAGTATGAGGTTACTAGCAATGAAAATGAAACAAATTAGTGATACAACTTTGAAAATCACGATGTCTTTAGAGGATTTGATGGATCGTGGCATGGAGATTGCTGACTTTCTTGTCCCTCAAGAAAAAACAGAAGAGTTTTTTTATGCTATCTTGGATGAGTTAGAGATGCCTGATAGCTTTCTAGATACAGGTATGTTGAGCTTCCGTGTGACTCCAAAACCTGATAAGGTTGATGTCTTTGTAACCAAATCAAAGATTGACCAAAATCTAGATTTTGAAGATTTATCGGATTTACCAGATATGGAAGAATTGGCTCAAATGTCGCCAGATGAGTTTATTAAAACCTTAGAAAAGAGCATCGCAGACAAAACTAAGGATGATATCGAAGCCATTCAATCTCTTGAGCAAGTCGAAGCCAAGGAAGAAGAGCAGGAGCAGGCTGAACAAGAAGCTGAGAGTAAGAAAGAACCTTACATCTACTACATCCTTTCTTTTGCTAAGTTGGCTGACTTGGTGGCTTTTGCTAAGACAGTGACTTTTGAGATGGAAACTTCTGAACTCTACAAGATGAATGAGCGCTATTATTTGACCATTTTAGTGGATATTGAAAATCATCCAAGTCCATATCCAGCTTGGCTGTTGGCCCGTATGCGCGAGTTTGCGGACGATAGTGATATCAGTCGTTCAGTCTTGCAGGAGTATGGCCAAGTCTTGATGAATCACGATGCAGTGACCAATCTGCAAAAGATTGGATAATCACTTCTGGAAAATTATTTCTAGATTTTAGGAAGAGCGAATCATCAGATTCGTTTTTTTCTTTTCTAGACTGAAATAGTGATTTACTATGATAGGAATTTTCACAAAATTCTGTTATAATGGCTATATTAGAAAATTTCGAGGAGATAAAGATGACAGTTAAAATTGCTTTACTAGGATTTGGTACCGTTGCAAGTGGTGTGCCTTTCCTCCTAAAGGAAAATGGAGAAAAAATCAATCAATCAGCACATTCAGAGATTGAAGTTGCTAAGGTATTGGTCAAGGATGAAGATGAAAAGAATCGCTTACTTGCAGCAGGGAATGACTTTAACTTTGTAACCAATGTGGATGATATTTTATCAGATCAAGACATTACAATCGTAGTGGAATTGATGGGGCGTATCGAACCTGCTAAAACCTTTATCACTCGTGCCTTGGAAGCTGGAAAACACGTTGTTACTGCTAACAAGGACCTTTTGGCTGTCCATGGCGCAGAATTGCTAGAAATCGCTAAAGCCCACAATGTAGCACTTTACTACGAAGCAGCAGTAGCTGGTGGGATTCCAATTCTTCGTACTTTAGCAAATTCCTTGGCTTCTGATAAAATTACGCGCGTGCTTGGAGTAGTCAACGGAACTTCCAACTTCATGATGACCAAGATGGTGGAAGAAGGCTGGTCTTACGATGATGCTCTTGCGGAAGCACAACGTCTAGGATTTGCAGAAAGCGATCCGACGAATGACGTAGATGGGATTGATGCAGCCTACAAGATGGTTATTTTGAGCCAATTTGCCTTTGGCATGAAGATTGCCTTTGATGATGTAGCCCACAAGGGAATCCGCAATATCACACCAGAAGACGTAGCTGTAGCTCAAGAGCTTGGTTACGTAGTGAAATTGGTTGGTTCTATTGAGGAAACTTCTTCAGGTATTGCTGCAGAAGTGACTCCAACCTTCCTACCTAAAGCGCACCCACTTGCTAGTGTGAATGGCGTAATGAACGCTGTCTTTGTAGAATCTATCGGTATTGGTGAGTCTATGTACTACGGACCAGGTGCGGGTCAAAAACCAACTGCAACAAGTGTTGTAGCTGATATTGTCCGTATCGTTCGTCGTTTGAATGATGGTACTATTGGCAAAGACTTCAACGAATATAGCCGTGACTTGGTCTTGGCAAATCCTGAAGATGTCAAAGCAAACTACTATTTCTCAATCTTGGCTCCAGACTCAAAAGGTCAGGTCTTGAAGTTGGCTGAAATCTTCAATGCTCAAGATATTTCCTTTAAGCAAATCCTTCAAGATGGCAAAGAGGGTGACAAGGCGCGTGTCGTTATCATCACACACAAGATTAATAAAGCCCAGCTTGAAAATGTCTCAGCTGAATTGAAGAAGGTTTCAGAATTCGACCTCTTGAATACCTTCAAGGTGCTAGGAGAATAAGATGAAGATTATTGTACCTGCAACCAGTGCCAATATCGGGCCAGGTTTTGACTCGGTCGGTGTAGCTGTAACCAAGTATCTTCAAATTGAGGTCTGCGAAGAAGGAGATGAGTGGTTGATTGAACACCAGATTGGCAAATGGATTCCACATGATGAGCGTAATCTCTTGCTCAAAATCGCTTTGCAAATTGTACCAGATTTGAAACCTAGACGCTTGAAAATGACCAGTGATGTTCCCTTGGCGCGTGGTTTGGGTTCTTCCAGCTCAGTTATTGTGGCTGGGATTGAACTAGCCAACCAATTGGGGAAACTCGACTTGTCTGATCATGAAAAATTGCAGTTAGCGACCAAGATTGAAGGACACCCTGATAATGTGGCTCCAGCCATTTATGGTAATCTCGTTATTGCAAGTTCTGTTGAAGGGCAAGTCTCTGCTATCGTAGCAGACTTTCCAGAGTGTGATTTTCTAGCTTACATTCCAAACTATGAATTACGTACTCGCGACAGCCGTAGTGTCTTGCCTAAAAAATTGTCTTATAAGGAAGCTGTTGCTGCAAGTTCTATCGCCAATGTAGCGGTTGCTGCCTTGTTGGCAGGAGACATGGTGACCGCTGGGCAAGCAATCGAGGGAGACCTCTTCCATGAGCGCTATCGTCAGGACTTGGTAAGAGAATTTGCGATGATTAAGCAAGTGACCAAAGAAAATGGGGCCTATGCAACCTACCTTTCTGGTGCTGGGCCGACAGTTATGGTTCTGGCTTCTCATGACAAGATGCCAAGGATTAAGGCAGAATTGGAAAAGCAACCTTTCAAAGGAAAACTGCATGACTTGAGAGTTGATACCCAAGGTGTCCGTGTAGAAGCAAAATAAAGAATAGAAGATAGGATGGGGAAACTCTTGACCAGAGGGTTTCATATCCTTTTTGTGAAAAGAAGTTTATACTCAATGAAAAT
>NZ_VMMR01000027.1:66398-71103 GCF_013277285.1 Streptococcus sp. 339
GTTTTGAGGTTGTGGATAGAACTGACGAAGTTAGCTCAAAATACTGTTTTGAGGTTGCAGATGTGAGCTGACGTGGTTTGAAGAGATTTTCGAAGAGTATTAGTTAAAAACGTGATAAAGGAGAAATAAAGATGGCAGAAATTTATCTAGCAGGTGGTTGTTTTTGGGGCCTAGAGGAATATTTTTCACGCATTTCTGGAGTGCTAGAAACCAGTGTTGGCTACGCTAATGGTCAAGTCGAAACGACCAATTACCAGTTGATCAAGGAAACAGACCATGCAGAAACGGTCCAAGTGATTTACGATGAGAAGGAAGTGTCACTCAGAGAGATTTTACTTTATTATTTCCGAGTTATCGATCCTCTATCTATCAATCAACAAGGGAATGACCGTGGTCGCCAATATCGAACTGGGATTTATTATCAGGATGAAGCAGATTTGCCAGCTATCTACACAGTGGTACAGGAGCAGGAACGCATGCTGGATCGAAAGATTGCAGTAGAAGTGGAGCAATTACGCCACTACATTCTGGCTGAAGACTACCACCAAGATTATCTCAGGAAGAATCCTTCAGGTTACTGTCATATCGATGTGACCGATGCTGATAAGCCATTGATTGATGCAGCAAACTATGAAAAGCCTAGCCAAGAAGTGTTAAAGGCCAGTCTATCTGAAGAGTCTTATCGTGTCACACAAGAAGCTGCTACAGAGGCTCCATTTACCAATGCCTATGACCAAACCTTTGAAGAGGGGATTTATGTAGATATTACGACGGGTGAGCCACTCTTTTTTGCCAAGGATAAGTTTGCTTCAGGTTGTGGTTGGCCAAGTTTTAGCCGTCCGATTTCCAAAGAGTTGATTCATTATTACAAGGATCTGAGCCATGGAATGGAGCGAATTGAAGTTCGTTCTCGTTCAGGCAGCGCTCACTTGGGTCATGTTTTCACAGATGGACCGCGGGAGTTAGGCGGCCTCCGTTACTGTATCAATTCTGCTTCTTTACGCTTTGTGGCCAAGGATGAGATGGAAAAAGCAGGATATGGCTATCTATTGCCTTACTTAAACAAATAAAACAGAGAGTGGGGCTTCCCACTTTCTTCATTTCTAGAATATGAATAGAAGGGATTTATGAAACACCTATTATCTTACTTCAAACCCTACATCAAGGAATCAATTTTAGCCCCCTTGTTCAAGCTGTTAGAAGCTGTTTTTGAGCTCTTGGTTCCCATGGTGATTGCTGGGATTGTTGACCAATCTTTACCTCAGGGAGATCAAGGTCATCTCTGGATGCAGATTGGCCTGCTCCTTATCTTTGCAGTAATTGGCGTTTTAGTGGCCTTGATAGCTCAATTTTACTCAGCAAAGGCAGCAGTAGGCTTTGCTAAGGAATTGACAAACGATCTTTATCGTCATATTCTTTCCTTGTCCAAGGACAGCAGAGACCGTCTGACAACTTCTAGTTTGGTCACTCGCTTGACTTCGGATACCTACCAGATTCAGACTGGTATCAATCAATTCCTGCGTCTCTTTTTGCGAGCGCCCATTATCGTTTTTGGTGCCATTTTTATGGCTTATCGAATCTCAGCTGAGTTGACTTTCTGGTTCTTAGTCATGGTTGCCATTTTGACCATTGTCATTGTAGGGTTATCTCGATTGGTCAATCCTCTCTACAGTAGTCTCAGAAAGAAAACGGACCAACTGGTTCAGGAAACGCGCCAGCAATTGCAAGGGATGCGGGTTATTCGTGCTTTTGGTCAAGAAAAACGAGAGTTACAGATTTTTCAAACCCTTAACCAAGTTTATGCTAGATTACAAGAAAAGACAGGTTTCTGGTCTAGTTTATTAACACCTCTGACCTATCTGATTGTCAATGGAACTCTTCTCGTTATTATCTGGCAAGGCTATATTTCAATTCAAGGAGGAGTGCTCAGTCAAGGTGCTCTCATTGCTCTTATCAATTACCTCTTACAGATTTTGGTGGAATTGGTCAAGCTAGCCATGCTGATAAATTCTCTCAACCAGTCCTACATCTCAGCTAAGCGAATCGAGGAAGTTTTTGCTGAGGCTCCAGAAGATATTCATTCAGAATTAGAACAAAAGCAAGCTAGCAGTGATCAGGTTTTACAAGTTCAAGAACTGACCTTTACCTATCCTGATGCGGCCCAGCCTTCTCTGAGAGACATTTCCTTTAATATGAAGCAAGGGCAAATCCTTGGTATCATCGGAGGGACGGGTTCTGGTAAATCAGGCTTGGTGCAAGTCATCCTTGGACTTTACCCAGCAGACAAGGGGAGCATAGACCTTTATCGAGATGGAACTAGTCCTCTTAATTTGGAACAGTGGCGGTCTTGGATTGCCTATGTGCCCCAAAAGATCGAACTCTTTAAGGGAACTATTCGTTCCAACTTAACTTTGGGTTTACATCAAGAAGTATCTGACCAAGAACTCTGGCAGGCCTTGGAGATTGCGCAAGCTAAGGATTTTGTCAGTGAAAACGAAGGACTTTTGGATGCCCTAGTTGAGGCAGGGGGGCGAAATTTCTCAGGTGGACAAAAACAAAGGTTGTCTATCGCCCGAGCAGTCTTGCGCCAAGCTCCGTTTCTCATCCTAGATGATGCAACCTCTGCACTGGACACCATTACCGAGTCCAAGCTCTTGAAAGCTATTAGAGAAAATCTGCCAAATACGAGCTTAATTTTGATCTCTCAACGAACCTCGACTTTACAGATGGCGGATCAGATTCTCCTCTTGGAAAAAGGTGAGTTGCTAGCTGTTGGCAAGCACGAGGACTTGATGAAGTCCAGTCAAGTCTATCGTGAAATCAATGCATCCCAACATGGAAAGGAGGACTAGCATGAGACGACAAACTGCAAATCAAACACTCACACGTTTGGCCAAAGATTTAGCAAGTCATCCTTTCCTCCTTTTCCTAGCCCTTCTAGGAACTATTGCCCAAGTTGGCTTATCGATTTACCTACCTATCTTGATTGGGCAGGTCATCGACCAAGTCCTAGTGGCTGGTTCTTCACTAGTTTTTTGGCAGATTTTTCTCCAGATGATCTTGGTGGTCATAGGAAATACTCTGGTACAATGGGTTAATCCTCTTCTTTATAATCGCCTAATCTTCTCTTATACCAGAGACTTGCGAGAGAGAATAATCAACAAGCTCCATCGGTTACCGATTGCCTTTGTGGATAGGCAAGGCAGTGGAGAGATGGTCAGTCGTGTAACCACAGACATCGAACAGTTGGCAGCTGGCTTGACCATGATTTTTAACCAATTTTTTATTGGTGTCTTGATGATTTTGGTCAGTATTTTAGCTATGCTTCAAATTCATCTCCTTATGACCCTCATGGTTTTGCTGTTGACGCCACTGTCTATGGTAATCTCACGATTTATTGCCAAACGCTCCTATCATCTCTTCCAGAAGCAAACAGAGACCAGAGGGACTCAAACTCAGTTGATTGAAGAATCGCTTAGCCAGCAGACCATTATCCAGTCCTTTAATGCTCAGGCAGAGTTTATTCAAAGACTGCGTGAGGCTAATGACAACTACGCAGGCTATTCTCAGTCAGCCATCTTTTATTCATCAACGGTTAATCCTTCGACTCGATTTGTCAATGCACTCATTTATGCCCTTTTAGCTGGAGTTGGTGCTTATCGTATCATGATGGGATCCACCTTGACCATTGGGCGTTTAGTGACTTTTTTGAACTATGTTCAGCAATACACCAAGCCCTTTAACGATATTTCTTCAGTGCTAGCTGAGTTGCAAAGTGCTCTGGCTTGCGTAGAGCGTATCTATGGAGTCTTAGATAGCCCTGAAGTGGCTGAAACAGGTAAGGAAGTCTTGACCAGTGACCAAGTTAAGGGAGCTATTTCCTTTAAACATGTCTCTTTTGGCTACCATCCTGAAAAAATTTTGATTAAGGAGTTGTCTATCGATATTCCAGCTGGTAGTAAGGTAGCCATCGTTGGTCCGACAGGTGCTGGAAAATCAACTCTTATCAATCTCCTTATGCGTTTTTATCCCATTAGCTCGGGAGATATCTTGCTGGATGGGCAATCCATTTATGATTATACACGAGTATCATTGAGACAGCAGTTTGGTATGGTGCTTCAAGAAACCTGGCTCACACAAGGGACCATTCATGATAATATTGCCTTTGGCAATCCTGAAGCCAGTCGAGAGCAAGTAATTGCTGCTGCCAAAGCAGCTAATGCAGACTTTTTCATCCAACAGTTGCCACAGGGATACGATACCAAGTTGGAAAATGCTGGAGAATCTCTCTCTGTCGGCCAAGCTCAGCTCTTGACCATAGCGCGAGTCTTTTTGGCTATTCCAAAGATTCTTATCTTAGACGAGGCAACTTCCTCCATCGATACACGGACAGAAGTGCTAGTACAGGATGCCTTTGCAAAACTCATGAAGGGGCGCACAAGCTTTATCATCGCCCACCGTTTGTCAACCATTCAGGATGCGGATTTGATTCTTGTCTTGGTAGATGGCGACATCGTGGAGCATGGCAATCATCAGGATCTCATGGCTAGAAAGGGTAAGTATTACCAAATGCAGCAAGCAGCAGCTTTTAGCTCTGAATAAGCCATTCTCTTTTGAAAGTTTATGGACGAAAAAAGTTGCCTTCGGGTGACTTTTTTGTTACAATAGCTAGAAAAATTGTTCACTGTAATACTTAATGAAAATC
>NZ_VMMR01000027.1:71142-73791 GCF_013277285.1 Streptococcus sp. 339
CTGACGAAGTCAGTAACCACACCTACGGCAAAGTGAATCTGAAGTAGTTTGAAGAGAGTATAACTTGTCTTTTAGAAAAGGAGCCTATAATGAAAGTCTTTCAGAATGTAAATATCGTGACTTGTGATCAAGATTTCCATGTTTATCTTGATGGAATCTTAGCAGTCAAGGATTCTCAAATCGTCTATGTCGGTCAAGATAAGCCAGCGTTTTTAGAGCAAGCTGAGCAGATTATAGACTATCAGGGAGCTTGGATTATGCCTGGGTTGGTCAATTGCCACACCCATTCTGCTATGACAGGTTTGAGAGGAATTCGGGATGATAGCAATCTCCATGAATGGCTCAATGACTATATCTGGCCAGCAGAAGCTGAGTTTACTCCCGACATGACTACTAAGGCGGTCAAAGAAGCTCTGACAGAGATGCTCCAGTCAGGAACAACAACCTTTAATGATATGTATAATCCCAATGGTGTGAATATTGAGCAGATTTATCAGGCAGTGAAAGATTCCAAGATGCGTTGTTATTTTTCTCCGACTCTTTTTTCTTCAGAGACAGAAACAACTGCTGAGACTATAAGCAGAACTCGATCCATCATAGACGAAATCTTAAAATATAAAAATCCAAATTTCAAGGTTATGGTAGCACCTCATTCTCCCTATAGCTGCAGTAGAGACTTGCTGGAAGCGAGTTTGGAAATGGCAAAAGAGCTTGCTATTCCAATCCATATCCATGTGGCGGAGACCAAGGAAGAATCAGGCATTATCCTGAAACGATACGGCAAACGCCCCCTCGCCTTTCTAGAAGAACTGGGTTACTTAGATCATCCGTCTGTCTTTGCTCATGGGGTCGAATTAAACGAGCGAGAAATTGAACGCTTGGCAACTTCTCAAGTGGCTATTGCTCACAATCCTATCAGTAATCTCAAACTGGCATCAGGAATTGCTCCAATTATCCAGCTCCAAAAAGCAGGAGTAGCAGTCGGAATTGCGACTGACTCGGTCGCTTCCAATAACAATCTTGATATGTTTGAGGAGGGACGGACTGCAGCCCTTCTTCAGAAGATGAAAAGTGGAGATGCCAGCCAATTTCCTATCGAAACAGCTCTCAAGGCACTGACAATCGAAGGGGCTAAGGTTCTAGGAATGGAAAATCAGATAGGAAGTCTAGAAGTCGGCAAGCAGGCAGATTTTCTCGTTATTCAACCACAAGGCAAAATCCATCTCCAACCTCAAGAAAATATGCTCTCTCACCTAGTTTATGCTGTCAAATCCAGTGATGTTGATGATGTCTATATTGCTGGAGAACAGGTTGTTAAGCAAGGTCAAGTTCTGACAGTAGAACTTTAGAAGAAAAATCACGAAAAATTTTAAAAAAAGTTTGTAAAAATCTTGCATTCTTTTTTTGACTATGCTATACTTATATACGGTTTGAAAAAACTGCCTAAGACAGTAGGGGAGCTCGACTCATAAATATCCTACCGAGGACAAAACGTATCATGTAAAAAGAAGCGTATTGTACTTTCGTGTCTAGGTTTGGGCGCGTTTTTCTTTTGGAAAAATTCCCCAAGCAAAATAATTACGGAGGTGAACACACTAATGAGTGAAGCAATTATTGCTAAAAAAGCGGAACTAGTTGACGTAGTAGCTGAAAAAATGAAAGCTGCTGCATCTATCGTCGTTGTAGACGCTCGTGGTTTGACAGTTGAGCAAGATACAGTTCTTCGTCGTGAGCTTCGTGGAAGCGAAGTTGAGTATAAAGTCATTAAAAACTCAATCTTGCGTCGTGCAGCTGAAAAAGCTGGTCTTGAAGATCTTGCATCAGTATTCGTTGGACCATCTGCAGTAGCATTTTCTAACGAAGATGTTATTGCACCAGCGAAAATCTTGAACGACTTTTCTAAAAACGCTGAAGCACTTGAAATCAAAGGTGGTGCAATCGAAGGCGCTGTCGCATCTAAAGAAGAGATTCTTGCACTTGCAACTCTTCCAAACCGCGAAGGACTTCTTTCTATGCTCCTTTCTGTACTTCAAGCGCCAGTGCGCAACGTTGCTCTTGCAGTCAAAGCGGTTGCAGAAAGCAAAGAAGACGCAGCTTAATCTTAAGCTACGTAGCGTAGCCTAGCTACGAAAATCTATTATAAATTTAAAACATATTTGGAGGAAATAACAATGGCATTGAACATTGAAAACATTATTGCTGAAATTAAAGAAGCTTCAATCCTTGAATTGAACGACCTTGTAAAAGCTATCGAAGAAGAATTTGGTGTAACTGCAGCTGCTCCTGTAGCTGTTGCTGCAGCTGGTGCTGCTGACGCTGGTGCTGCTAAAGATTCATTCGACGTTGAATTGACATCTGCAGGCGACAAAAAAGTTGGCGTTATCAAAGTTGTACGTGAAATCACAGGTCTTGGTCTTAAAGAAGCTAAAGAACTTGTTGACGGTGCACCAGCACTTGTTAAAGAAGGCGTTGCAACTGCAGAAGCTGAAGAAATCAAAGCTAAATTGGAAGAAGCTGGAGCTTCAGTTACTCTTAAATAATAGAGCGACTACATTAGTAGCTTAAAAACATGATTAAATCGCTATTCTTAGGAGTAGTGGTTTTTCTTTTTGTTTAAGAAGTTGGCGAGTAAGTAATACTCAATGAAAA
>NZ_VMMR01000027.1:73804-93986 GCF_013277285.1 Streptococcus sp. 339
GACGAAGTCAGTAACATATCTACGGTAAGGCGACGCTGACGTGGTTTGAAGAGATTTTCGAAAAGTATAAAATAGATTGAATTTAGAATAGTCCACTGAGTTTTATAAAACATTGTTAGAAATTGGTTTGAATTCCGCAATCAATTTGTTCGGTTTTTATTTCATTTAATTTAATTAAATTAGAATTTCCCAACCGTTTAACTCAAGATAAAAATCCCCAATCGAAGCGATTGAGGATTAAGCAAATGAATCTTAAACAATACCTTGGGCAATCATAGCGTTTGCTACATTTTCAAATGCAGCAATGTTTGCTCCTGCAAGATAGTCTTTATCAAGACCATATGTTTCTGAAGTTGTTTTAGCTGTGTTGAAGATGTTTGTCATGATGTCTTTGAGACGTCCATCAACTTCCTCACGAGTCCATGAGAGGCGAAGACTGTTTTGGCTCATTTCAAGGGCTGAAACGGCTACACCACCAGCGTTGGCAGCTTTGGCAGGTCCGTAGAAGATACCATTTTCTTTGTAGATTTTGATGGCATCAAGGTCGCTCGGCATGTTGGCACCTTCAGATACACAGATAACGCCTTGAGCAACCAAACGTTTAGCTGCTTCACCGTTGATTTCGTTTTGAGTAGCACATGGAAGCGCAATATCATAGTTTCCAGCGTAAGTCCATACAGAACCTTCGTGATATGTTGCAGTTGCTTTCTCAGCTGCATACTCAGTCAAACGAGCACGACGTTTCTCTTTAACATCAACCAAAAGATCGAAGTCGATACCATTTTCATCGATGACATAACCGTTTGAGTCAGATACAGAGATGACAGTAGCGCCAAGTTCAGTCGCTTTTTGAAGAGCGTATTGAGCAACGTTCCCAGAACCTGAAATAACCACTTTCTTACCAGCAAAGCTATTACCGTTAGCTTTCAGCATTTCTTCAGTATAGTAAACCAAACCGTAACCAGTTGCTTCTGGACGAATCAAGCTACCACCAAATTCAAGAGGCTTACCAGTCAAGACACCAGCATCAAATTGGTTAAGACGCTTGTATTGACCATAAAGGTAACCAATTTCACGTCCACCTACGCCGATATCACCAGCAGGTACGTCAAGTGATGGTCCGATGTGTTTTTGCAACTCAGTCATGAAGCTTTGGCAGAAGCGCATCACTTCAGCATCTGTTTTACCTTTAGGATCGAAGTCTGATCCACCTTTACCTCCACCGATTGGAAGTCCAGTCAAGACGTTTTTGAAGATTTGTTCAAATCCGAGGAATTTCAAAATCCCTTGGTTTACAGTTGGGTGGAAACGAAGTCCTCCTTTGTATGGTCCAACAGCTGAGTTGAATTGAACACGGTAACCACGGTTTACTTGAATTTTTCCATCACGGTCAACCCAAGGAACACGGAAAGAAATTACGCGCTCAGGCTCAGTAATACGTGCCAAGATATTTTCTTCGATATACTCAGGGTGTTTTTCAAATACAGGTTCCAAAGTGTTGAAAAATTCTTCAACAGCTTGGAGGAATTCAGCCTCGTGCCCATTACGAGCTTTTACAGTTTCAAACACGCTTTGGATATATTCTTTAGCAGATGTCATATCGTTCTCCTTTTGTTGTCATATTTTATTACATGAGCTATTATAGCAGAATTTTTTTAAACTGTAAAGAGAAAAACAAAAATTTTCTAAAAATTCTTTCAATTTAGTTTTAAGACTTTTTGAAAATAGACAAAAAACGAACCTTTTTCTTGTAAATATCTTTCTCAAAGAGAAAATCTGAAAATATGCTATAAGAAAAGAAAATGTTTAGCAATTCAGAAATCACTTGTTAATTTATCCATGATATGTTAGATTTGCCAGCAAAACTATGACCATTTTGGAGGAAAGAAATATTTACATCTCCTTATTCAGGGCAGGATTTTCTATACAAGTATAGATGTCTTGCTGGAGTTGGATCATGGAACCCAAGCGGTTATTGAGATTTAGAACTATCATCAGAATTTTTTCATTAGACTTGTTCGGTAACCATAAAGTACTATACTATCTATGAACAAGACCCAGAAAAAGTAGCCTTATTTCTTAAGAATTTTAATAGTTTAAAGCACTTAGCACCTGTTTATATTGATGAAACAGGATTCGATACTTACTTTTATCGAGAATATGGTCGCTCATCAAAGGGTCAGTTAATAGGAGGTAAAGTCTCTGGAAGAAGATATCAGGGGATTTCTTTGGTTGCAGGTCTAACAAATGGTGACTTAATCGCTCCAATGACCTACGAAGAGACGATGACGAGCGACTTTTTTGAAGCATGGTTTCAGAAATTTCTCTTACCAACATTAACCACACCCTCAGTTATTATTATGGATAATGCAAGATTCCAATAGAATAGCTAGGATAGAATTCTTGTGTGAAGAGTTTGGGCATAAACTTTTACCCCTTCCTCCCTACTCACCTGAGTACAATCCTATTGAGAAGACATGTGCTCATATCAAAAAGCACCTCAAAAAGGTATTACCAAGTTGCAATACCTTTTACGAGGCTCTTTTGTCCCACTCTTGTTTCAGTTTGTTATAAACACCTAAGATAAGAGCTATACTAGGTAAATAAAAATCTCTATACTATTTGAAAGTGAAGACTACTCACTGTGAGATAGTATAGAGTATTTTTGTTGTAGTTAAACCATCCTACCCATTCCCCATTGTAATTAACACGGTAACCGTCTGGTGTAGTCGTATTGATTGCTAGAGCACCAGAGCTATAAGCATAGTACCATTTGCCAGATACCTTCATCCAGCCTGTTTTCATAGCACCTGAACCGTCGAGATAGTACCAAGTCTCACCGTCTTTCAACCAACCTGCTTGCATCCAGACTGAACTATCGAAGCGATACCAGATATTATCTAATTTTGCCCACTGATTGTAAGGGTAAGATCCCATCAAGTTGCATAAACTACCAACGCGAGCCAGCTTGTCGCCAAAAAACCATACTTTTACCTACTTCTTGCATTTGGTTAAAGAAATTGTAGGAATTATTCGTTGTACTCTTATTTTCATTTTTGATTTTATGAGTTCCGATAGCCTTCAAATTTTTGTCAAAAAGATTCGCCTTAGTCGCAAATGTTTGAATCTGAGAAGAGTAGGCTTCTATGTATTGAATGGCTTTTCCATAACCACCAGCTAATTCTTCAGAGCCACCAGATGATGTTCCGAAACTTTGTGCAACGGTAATCCATCCATTTTGAGTAACAGGGTTTTCAAAGGCTGCCAAACCCATATAGGTCAATTCTGGATTGATTAAGGATTCGTAGTGTCCAGTTTGATCAGAGACATTTGCTCCGCTACGAGATTTATAGAATATATTTCTCAATAGCACGCGCAACGCCGTCTTCTTCGTTGCTTGAGGTAACGGCATCCGCAAGAGATTTGACATAATCGCTGGCATTTCCCATTGCAATCCCAAGCCCTGCAAATTGGAGCATTTCGATATCGTTATTAGCATCGCCCATGGCCATAATCTCTGAGGAATCAATCTTCAAAATCTCAGCTAGTCGTGAAAGAGCAGTAGCCTTTGTCGTTCCAAGCGGCATTGCTTCATAAATGACAGGCTGCGAACGAACTCCACTGAATCGTTGGCAAAGCTCTTCAGCAAAACGCTGCTCAAAATCGTCTGTTTGGCTCTCTGTTCCTAAAAACATACCTTGGAACATACGAAACTTGCCACTAGTCGCTTCCTCAAGAGAAATTTCA
This sequence comes from Streptococcus sp. 339, assembly GCF_013277285.1. Lineage (NCBI taxonomy): Bacteria > Bacillati > Bacillota > Bacilli > Lactobacillales > Streptococcaceae > Streptococcus > Streptococcus sp. 339. The sequence continues at coordinate 77,552 of NZ_VMMR01000027.1, forward strand.
GTCAGGTCTGAAAAGACTAGTTTGGCATCATTTTGAATGATTTCATTAGGTTTGCCACCGAGGACAAAATAATGTTCCTCATCAAAAAGAGTCAACTGAACATCACTTTTTTCAGCTAGGTCATAGAGGTATTCGATGTCTGCTGGACTAAGTTCTTGCCAGTCAACCAAGCCCCAGTCGCTAGTCTGGTGAGTTGAACAACCGTTGTTAACAATCACATACTCATTCTGGAGATCAAGCCCCAGTTTTTTGTAGTAGGGGAGGACACCGAAAAGCGGGCGACCCGTACAGAGAACCAATTTGACACCTTTTTCAATGGCTTTGTGAATAGCAATAATGTGAGCTTGTGGGATTTCCTTGGCTTCATTGAGGAGGGTTCCGTCCATATCCAAGGCTAGTAGTTTAATCATAAGACTTCCTTCTTTATCTTTTGGTATTATTATAGCATATTTTGGAGAAGAAATTGATAGGAAGCTTGGGGCTAATTGATTTTACAGTTTAGGATGTTTTGATGACAATTCATGATTTGAAGAGGATATTTGGCCAAGATATGCTATACTAAACTTGTGATTCAATTAAGCAAACCATTCTATTCAATAAGCTAGTCAAGGAAAACAGAGGATTCAATATGAAAAAACGGGCTATTCAAATTTTACTAGCATTATCCTTAATTTTTTACAAATCAACTTGGTTTTGGGGAATTTTCAATCACCTCGCAAAGCCCTATCTACCAGCAAGTCGTGAATTTTTTCAGATTCTGCTTTGGATGGAGAGTGGAGGTCTTTTATTAGCGGTCATCTATCTACTAGTTTTTGCAGGAAAGAAGACTTTTCATTTCAAATGGCAGCTGAGGCACTTTATCTACCTTTTACTGGGTTACATCATTTTGTATATGTCTGACGTCCTCTTGTCTTATTTCATACCCTCGTCTTCAAATCAAATTTCTTTGAATGAAACGATAGAAATGATAGGGAGACAGGAATTACCCTATTTCTTGCTCATAGCTTGCTTCATCGGCCCTATTGCTGAGGAGTTGATTTATCGCGGTGTGCTTATGACAACCTTTTTCAAAAACTCGCCTTGGTACGGAGATGTCTTGCTTTCTGCTATTATTTTCGGTTATATTCATATCAATTTTGCTTTAACTCCTCTTGCTTTTTTCATTTATGCTAGCGGAGGGCTTATTTTGGCTCTATTGTATCGCATGACTAAAAATCTCTACTATCCAATACTAGTTCATATTTTCATCAATATCACTGCCTTCTGGAATGTATGGTTACTCCTATTTTCAGGAAGTTAGCTTACTAAAACAATGTCGGAACTTTCCGGCATTTTCTTTTTTTCACAAATAGTCAACGTTTTTCTTTTCGATATTGGAGTGGTGTGTATCCAGTTATTTTTTTGAATTAATTTTGAAAATAAGGGTGGCTTGAGAAAGGCAGATAGTGAAGATAGTTAAGAAGAATAGGATGTTCTTTTTTCTTTTTTGGAAAATTTCTAAAATATGGTATAATGAAAAGATAAAGAAGTTGGGGGTAGAAGATGAACATTCAACAATTACGCTATGTTGTTGCCATTGCCAATAGTGGCACTTTCCGTGAAGCTGCTGAAAAGATGTATGTTAGTCAGCCGAGTCTGTCCATTTCTGTTCGTGATTTGGAAAAAGAGTTGGGCTTTAAGATTTTCCGTCGGACCAGCTCAGGGACTTTCTTGACCCGTCGTGGTATGGAATTCTATGAAAAAGCGCAAGAATTGGTTAAAGGATTTGATATTTTTCAAAATCAGTATGCCAATCCTGAAGAAGAAAAAGATGAATTTTCCATTGCCAGTCAGCACTATGACTTCTTGCCACCAACCATTACGGCCTTTTCAGAACGTTATCCTGACTATAAGAACTTCCGTATTTTTGAATCAACTACTGTTCAAATCTTAGACGAAGTAGCGCAAGGGCACAGTGAGATTGGGATTATCTACCTCAACAATCAAAATAAAAAGGGGATTATGCAACGGGTTGAAAAGCTAGGTCTGGAAGTCATTGAATTGATTCCCTTCCATACCCATATTTATCTCCGCGAGGGGCATCCTTTGGCTCAGAAAGAGGAATTGGTCATGGAGGATTTAGCGGATTTACCAACGGTTCGCTTCACTCAAGAGAAAGACGAGTACCTTTATTATTCGGAGAACTTTGTTGATACCAGTGCAAGCTCGCAGATGTTCAATGTGACAGACCGTGCTACCTTGAATGGTATTTTGGAGCGGACGGACGCTTATGCGACAGGTTCTGGATTTTTGGATAGTGACAGTGTGAATGGCATTACAGTTATTCGTCTCAAGGATAATCTAGATAATCGCATGGTCTATGTTAAACGTGAAGAGGTGGAGCTTAGTCAAGCTGGGACTCTCTTTGTAGAAGTTATGCAAGAATATTTTAATCAGAAGAGGAAATCATGAAAAAAAGAGGAATAGTGGCAGTCGTTGTACTGCTTTTGATTGCGCTGGATCAGTTAGTCAAATCCTATATCGTCCAGCAGATTCCACTGGGTGAAGTACGCTCTTGGATTCCCAATTTCGTTAGCTTGACCTACCTGCAAAATCGAGGTGCAGCCTTTTCTATCTTACAAGATCAGCAGTTGTTATTTGCTATCATTACTCTGGTCGTCGTGGTAGGTGCCATTTGGTATTTACATAAATATATGGAGGACTCACTCTGGATGGTCTTGGGTTTGACCTTGATTATCGCAGGTGGTCTTGGAAACTTTATTGACAGAATAAGTCAGGGCTTTGTTGTGGATATGTTTCACCTTGACTTTATCAATTTTGCAATTTTCAATGTGGCAGATAGCTATCTGACTGTTGGAGTGATTATTTTATTGATTGCAATGCTAAAAGAGGAAATAAATGGAAATTAAAATTGAAACTGGTGGCCTGCGTCTAGATAAGGCTTTGTCGGATTTGACAGAATTATCACGCAGTCTCGCGAATGAACAAATCAAATCAGGCCAGGTCTTGGTCAATGGTCAAGTCAAGAAAGCTAAATACACAGTCCAAGAGGGCGATGTCGTCACTTACCATGTGCCAGAACCAGAGGTTTTAGAGTATGTGGCTGAGAATCTTCCGCTAGAAACCATCTACCAAGATGAGGACGTGGCCGTCGTTAACAAACCTCAGGGGATGGTTGTGCATCCGAGTGCTGGTCATACTAGTGGAACCCTAGTAAATGCCCTTATGTATCATATTAAGGACTTGTCTGGTATCAATGGGGTTTTGCGTCCGGGAATTGTTCACCGTATTGATAAGGATACGTCAGGTCTTCTTATGATTGCTAAAAATGATGAGGCGCATCTAGCACTTGCTCAAGAACTGAAGGATAAAAAGTCTCTCCGCAAATATTGGGCGATTGTTCATGGAAATCTACCCAATGATCGCGGTGTCATTGAAGCGCCGATTGGCCGGAGTGAAAAAGATCGTAAGAAACAGGCTGTGACTGCTAAAGGTAAGCCTGCAGTAACTCGTTTCCACGTCTTGGAACGCTTTGGCGATTATAGCTTAGTGGAGTTGCAACTAGAGACAGGGCGTACCCATCAGATTCGTGTCCACATGGCTTATATCGGTCATCCAGTTGCTGGGGATGAAGTCTATGGTCCTCGTAAGACACTTAAGGGGCATGGACAATTTCTTCATGCCAAGACTCTAGGTTTTACTCATCCGAGAACAGGTGAGACCTTAGAATTTACAGCAGATATCCCAGCAATTTTTAAGGAAACATTGGAGAGATTGAGGAAGTAATAATGAAAAAGAAATTGATTAGTTTAGCACTTGCAGGCGCTTTTTTAGGCTTGTCATGGTATGGAAATGTTCAAGCTCAAGAAAGTTCAGGAAATAAAATCCACTTTATAAATGTTCATGAAGGTGGCAGTGATGCGATTATTCTTGAAAGCAATGGACATTTTGCCATGGTGGATACAGGAGAAGATTATGATTTCCCAGATGGAAGTGATTCTCGTTATCCATGGAGACAGGGTATCAATACAACTTATAAGCATGTTCTAACAGACCGTGTCTTTCGTCGTTTGAAGGAATTGGGTGTCCAAAAACTTGATTTTATTTTGGTAACCCATACCCACAGTGACCATATTGGAAATGTTGATGAATTACTGTCTACCTATCCAGTTGACCGAGTCTATCTTAAGAAATATAGTGATAATCGTATTACTAAGCCTGAACGTCTTTGGGATAATCTGTATGGCTATGATAAGGTTTTAAAGACTGCTGCTGAAAAAGGTGTTTCAGTTATTCAAAATATCACACAAGGAGATGCTCATTTTCAGTTTGGAGACATGGGTATTCAACTATATAATTATGAAAATGAAACAGATTCATCAGGTGAATTAAAGAAAATTTGGGATGATAATTCCAATTCCTTGATTAGCGTAGTAAAAGTCAATGGTAAGAAAATTTACCTTGGGGGCGACTTAGATAATGTGCATGGAGCGGAAGATAAGTATGGACCTCTCATTGGAAAAGTTGATTTGATGAAGTTTAATCATCACCATGATACCAACAAATCAAATACCAAGGATTTTATTAAAAATTTGAGTCCGAGTTTGATTGTTCAAACTTCGGATAGTCTACCTTGGAAAAATGGTGTTGATAGTGAGTATGTTAATTGGCTCAAAGAACGAGGAATTGAGAGAATCAACGCAGCCAGCAAAGACTATGATGCAACAGTTTTTGATATTCGACAAGACGGTTTAGTAAACATTTCAACTTCCTACAAGCCTATTCCAAGTTTTCAAGCTGGTTGGCATAAGAGTTCATATGGAAACTGGTGGTATCAAGCGCCTGATTCTACAGGAGAATATGCTGTCGGTTGGAATGAAATTAAGGGTGAATGGTATTACTTTAACCAAACGGGTATCTTATTACAGAATCAATGGAAAAAATGGAACAATCGTTGGTTCTATTTGACAGACTCTGGTGTTGCTGCTAAAAATTGGAAGAAAATCGCTGGAATCTGGTATTATTTTAACAAAGAAAACCAGATGGAAATTGGTTGGATTCAAGATAAAGAGCAGTGGTATTATTTGGATGTTGATGGCTCTATGAAGACAGGTTGGCTTCAATATAAGGGGCAATGGTATTACTTTGCTCCATCAGGGGAAATGAAAACGGGCTGGGTAAAAGATAAAGAAGCCTGGTACTATATGGATTCTACTGGTATCATGAAGACAGGTGAGATAGAAGTTGCTGGACATCATTACTATCTAGAAGAATCAGGAGCTATGAAGCAAGGCTGGCTTAAAAAGGCAAATGATTGGTATTTCTACAAGACAGATGGTTCACGAGCTATAGGTTGGATTAAAGACAAGGATAAATGGTACTTCTTGAAAGAAAATGGTCAATTACTTGTGAATGGTAAGACACCAGAAGGCTATACTGTGGATTCAAGTGGTGCCTGGTTAGTGGATGTTCCGATCGAGAAATCTGCTACAATTAAAACTACAAGTCATTCAGAAATAAAAGAATCCAAAGAAGTAGTGAAAAAGGATCTTGAAAATAAAGAAACGAGTCAACATGAAAGTGTTACAAATTCTTCAACTAGTCAAGATTTGACATCCTCAACTTCACAAAGCTCTGAAACGAGTGTAAACAAATCGGAATCAGAACAGTAGTAGAAAAGAAGGTTTTAGGGCCTTCTTTTTCCTATCAACTCTTTTCTATTTCCTGTTATTCATGTTATAATGGATAAATATGAATAATCGGAGTGAGACTATGAAATACAAACGGATTGTCTTTAAGGTGGGTACTTCTTCTCTGACAAATGAGGATGGAAGTTTATCACGTAGTAAGGTAAAGGATATTACCCAGCAGTTGGCTATGCTGCACGAGGCTGGTCATGAGTTGATTTTGGTGTCTTCAGGTGCCATTGCGGCTGGTTTTGGAGCCTTAGGATTTAAAAAGCGTCCGACTAAAATTGCTGATAAACAGGCTTCAGCAGCGGTAGGACAAGGGCTTTTGTTGGAAGAATACACGACCAATCTTCTCTTGCGCCAAATCGTTTCTGCACAAATCTTGCTAACCCAGGATGACTTTGTAGATAAGCGTCGTTATAAAAATGCCCATCAGGCTTTGTCGGTTTTACTTAGCCGTGGGGCGATTCCTATCATCAATGAGAATGATAGTGTTGTTATTGATGAGCTCAAGGTTGGGGACAATGATACTCTGAGTGCACAGGTGGCGGCCATGGTCCAAGCAGACCTTTTGATCCTCTTGACAGACGTAGATGGTCTCTATACAGGAAATCCTAATTCAGATCCAAGAGCCAAACGTTTGGAGCAAATCGAGACTATCAATCGTGAGATTATCGATATGGCCGGTGGAGCTGGTTCGTCAAACGGAACTGGGGGCATGTTAACCAAAATCAAAGCTGCAACTATTGCGACAGAATCGGGTGTTCCTGTTTATATCTGCTCATCCTTGAAGTCAGATGCCATGATTGAAGCGGCTGAGGAGACCAAGGATGGTTCCTACTTTGTTGCGCAAGAGAAGGGGCTTCGTACCCAGAAACAATGGCTGGCCTTTTATGCTCAGAGTCAAGGTTCTATTTGGGTTGATAAAGGGGCTGCGGAAGCTCTCTCTCAACATGGAAAGAGTCTTCTCTTATCTGGTATCGTTGAAGCAGAAGGAGCCTTTTCTTACGGTGATATCGTGACAGTATTTGATAAGGAAAGTGGAAAATCACTTGGAAAAGGACGCGTGCAATTTGGAGCATCTGCTTTGGAGGATATGTTGCGTTCTCAAAAAGCCAAGGGTGTCTTGATTTACCGTGACGACTGGATTTCCATTACTCCTGAAATCCAACTACTTTTTACAGAATTTTAGAGGTAAACTATGGTGAGTAGACAAGAACAATTTGAACAGGTACAGGCTGTTAAAAAATCGATTAACACAGCTAGTGAAGAAGTGAAAAACCAAGCCTTGCTAGCCATGGCTGATCACTTAGTGGCTGCTACTGAGGAAATTTTAGCGGCTAATGCCCTCGATATGGCAGCGGCTAAGGGGAAAATCTCAGATGTGATGTTGGATCGTCTTTATTTGGATGCAGATCGTATAGAAGCGATGGCAAGAGGAATTCGTGAAGTGGTTGCCTTCCCAGATCCAATCGGTGAAGTTTTAGAAACAAGTCAGCTTGAAAATGGTTTGGTTATCACAAAAAAACGTGTAGCTATGGGTGTCATCGGTATTATCTATGAAAGCCGTCCAAATGTGACGTCTGATGCGGCTGCTTTGACTCTTAAGAGTGGAAATGCGGTTGTTCTTCGTAGTGGTAAGGATGCCTATCAAACAACCCATGCCATTGTCACAGCCTTGAAGAAGGGCTTGGAGACGACTACTATTCACCCAAATGTGATTCAACTGGTGGAAGATACTAGCCATGAAAGTAGTTATGCTATGATGAAGGCCAAGGGCTATCTAGACCTCCTCATTCCTCGTGGAGGAGCTGGCTTGATCAATGCAGTGGTTGAGAATGCGATTGTACCTGTTATCGAGACAGGGACTGGGATTGTCCATGTCTATGTGGATAAGGATGCAGACGAAGACAAGGCACTGTCTATCATCAACAATGCCAAAACCAGTCGTCCTTCTGTCTGCAATGCCATGGAGGTTCTGCTGGTTCATGAAGACAAGGCAGCAAGCTTCCTTCCTCGCTTGGAGCAAGTGCTGGTTGCAGATCGAAAAGAAGCTGGGTTGGAACCAATTCAATTCCGCCTAGATAGCAAAGCAAGCCAGTTTGTTTCAGGTCAAGCTGCTCAAGCACAAGACTTTGATACCGAGTTTTTAGACTATATTCTAGCTGTTAAGGTTGTGAGCAGTTTAGAAGAAGCGGTTGCGCATATTGAATCCCACAGTACCCATCATTCGGATGCTATTGTGACGGAAAATGCTGAAGCTGCAGCATACTTTACAGATCAAGTGGACTCTGCAGCGGTGTATGTTAATGCCTCAACTCGTTTCACAGATGGAGGACAATTTGGTCTTGGTTGTGAAATGGGGATTTCTACTCAGAAATTGCACGCGCGTGGTCCCATGGGCTTGAAAGAGTTGACCAGCTACAAGTATGTGGTTGCCGGTGATGGGCAGATAAGGGAGTAAGAGATGAAGATTGGATTTATCGGTTTGGGGAATATGGGTGCTAGCTTGGCAAAATCTGTCTTGCAGACTAGGACGTCAGATGAGATTCTCCTTGCCAATCGTAGTCAAGCTAAGGTAGATGCTTTCATTGCAGACTTTGGTGGTCAGGCTTCCAGCAATGAAGAAATGTTTGCAGAAGCAGATGTGATTTTTCTAGGAGTTAAGCCTGCTCAGTTTTCTGAACTGCTTTCTCAATACCAGACCATCCTTGAAAAAAGAGAAAGTCTTCTTTTGATTTCGATGGCAGCTGGATTGACCTTAGAAAAACTAGCAAGTCTTATCCCAAGTCAACACCGAATTATTCGTATGATGCCTAATACCCCTGCTTCTATCGGGCAAGGAGTGATTAGTTATGCCTTGTCTCCTAATTGCAGGGCTGAGGACAGTGAGCTCTTTTATCAGCTTTTAGCCAAGGCTGGTCTCTTGGTTGAACTAGGAGAAAGTTTAATCGATGCAGCGACAGGTCTTGCAGGTTGTGGACCAGCCTTTGTCTATCTTTTTATCGAGGCCTTGGCAGATGCAGGTGTTCAGACAGGATTACCACGAGAAATAGCATTGAAAATGGCAGCACAAACTGTGGTAGGAGCTGGGCAATTGGTCCTTGAAAGTCAGCAACATCCTGGAGTTTTGAAAGATCAAGTTTGTAGTCCAGGCGGTTCGACTATTGCTGGCGTAGCAAGCCTAGAAGCGCATGCTTTTCGAGGCACAGTCATGGAGGCAGTTCATCAAGCCTATAAACGAACACAAGAACTAGGTAAATAAGAGGTAGTTTTATCTGCCTCTTTTATGGTGGTTGATACTCTTCGAAAATCTCTTCAAACTGCGTCAGCTTCACCTTGCCNNTTTTCATTGAGTATGAAATGAGAAGACAAAAAGATTGTCACAAACCCCTATTTTTTTGATAGAATAGAAGTAGTAAAAAAGAAATGAGTTAGACATGTCAAAAGGATTTTTAGTCTCTCTTGAGGGACCAGAGGGAGCAGGCAAGACCAGTGTTTTAGAGGCTCTGCTACCAATTTTAAAGGAAAAAGGAGTAGAGGTGTTGACGACCCGTGAACCTGGCGGAGTCTTGATTGGGGAGAAGATTCGGGAAGTGATTTTGGATCCAAGTCATACTCAGATGGATGCTAAAACAGAGCTACTTCTCTATATTGCCAGTCGCAGACAGCATTTGGTGGAAAAAGTTCTTCCAGCCCTTGAAGCTGGCAAGTTGGTCATCATGGATCGTTTTATCGATAGTTCTGTTGCCTATCAGGGATTTGGTCGTGGCTTAGATATTGAAGCCATTGACTGGCTCAATCAGTTTGCGACAGATGGCCTCAAACCCGATTTGACACTCTATTTTGACATCGAGGTGGAAGAAGGGCTGGCTCGTATTGCTGCGAATAGTGACCGCGAGGTTAATCGTTTGGATTTGGAAGGGTTGGACTTGCATAAAAAAGTTCGTCAAGGCTACCTTTCTCTTCTGGATAAAGAGGGAAATCGCATTGTCAAGATTGATGCTAGTCTCCCTTTGGAGCAAGTTGTGGAAACTACCAAGGCTGTCTTGTTTGACGGAATGGGCTTGGCCAAATGAAACAAGATCAACTAAAGGCTTGGCAACCAGCTCAGTTTGACCGTTTTGTCCGTATCTTAGAACAAGACCAGCTCAATCACGCCTATCTCTTTTCAGGTTTCTTTGGAAGCTTGGAAATGGCGCAATTTTTAGCTAAGAGCCTTTTTTGTACGGATAAAGTTGGCGTCTTACCATGTGAGAAATGCCGAAGTTGCAAGCTGATTGAACAGGAAGAGTTTCCAGATGTCACCTTGATTAAGCCAGTCAATCAGGTCATCAAGACAGAACGCATTCGGGAATTGGTGGGACAGTTTTCTCAAGCAGGGATTGAAAGCCAGCAACAGGTCTTTATTATCGAGCAAGCGGATAAAATGCATCCCAACGCAGCCAATTCTCTGCTCAAGGTCATCGAAGAACCCCAGAGTGAAGTTTATATTTTCTTCTTGACTAGCGATGAGGAAAAGATGTTACCGACAATCCGAAGTCGGACTCAGATCTTCCACTTTAAAAAGCAAGAAGAAAAACTTATCTTACTCTTAGAACAAATGGGACTTGTTAAGAAAAAAGCGACTCTTTTAGCTAAGTTTAGTCAATCGCGAGCTGAAGCAGAAAAGTTGGCTAATCAGGCAAGTTTTTGGACCTTGGTCTATGAAAGTGAACGCCTGCTGACTTGGTTAGTAGCTAAGAAAAAAGAAAGTTATCTACAGGTTGCCAAATTAGCCAACTTGGCAGATGATAAGGAAAAACAGGATCAGGTTTTACGGATTCTTGAAGTTCTCTGTGGGCAGGACCTCTTGCAGGTAAGAGTAAGAGTGATTCTACAAGATTTACTAGAAGCTAGAAAAATGTGGCAAGCTAATGTCAGCTTTCAAAATGCCATGGAATATCTGGTCTTGAAAGAAATATAAACTCAAAAATGAATGATAAAGAAAGGAAAGGGCTGTTTTATGGACAAAAAAGAATTATTTGACGCGCTGGATGATTTTTCCCAACAATTATTGGTAACCTTAGCCGATGTGGAAGCCATCAAGAAAAATCTCAAGAGCTTGGTAGAAGAAAATACAGCTCTTCGCTTGGAAAATAGTAAGTTGCGAGAACGCTTGGGTGAGGTGGAAGCAGACGCTCCCGTCAAGGCCAAGCATGTTCGCGAAAGTGTCCGTCGTATTTACCGTGATGGATTTCACGTATGTAATGATTTTTATGGACAACGTCGAGAGCAGGACGAAGAATGTATGTTCTGTGATGAGTTGTTATACAGGGAGTAGGCATGCAAATTCAAAAAAGTTTTAAGGGGCAGTCTCCCTATCGCAAGCTGTATCTAGTGGCAACGCCGATTGGCAATCTAGATGATATGACTTTTCGTGCTATCCAGACCTTGAAAGAAGTAGATTGGATTGCTGCTGAGGATACGCGCAATACAGGGCTTTTGCTCAAGCATTTTGACATTTCCACCAAGCAGATCAGTTTTCATGAGCACAATGCCAAGGAAAAAATTCCTGATTTGATTGGTTTCTTGAAAGCAGGGCAAAGTATTGCTCAGGTCTCTGATGCCGGTTTGCCTAGCATTTCAGACCCTGGTCATGATTTGGTTAAGGCAGCTATTGAGGAAGAAATTGCAGTTGTGACTGTTCCAGGTGCCTCTGCAGGAATTTCTGCCTTGATTGCCAGTGGTCTAGCGCCACAACCACATATCTTTTACGGCTTTTTACCGAGAAAATCAGGCCAGCAAAAGCAATTTTTCGACTCGAAAAAAGATTATCCTGAAACTCAGATTTTCTATGAATCGCCTCATCGTGTAGCAGATACGTTGGAAAATATGTTAGAAGTCTACGGTAACCGCTCGGTTGTCTTGGTCAGGGAATTGACTAAAATCTATGAAGAATACCAACGCGGTACCATTTCTGAGTTATTGGAAAGCATTGCTGAAACGCCACTTAAAGGAGAATGCCTTCTCATTGTTGAAGGTGCCAGTCAGGATGTGGAGGAAAAAGACGAGGAGGGCTTGTTCTTAGAAATCCAAGCCCGTATCCAGCAAGGCATGAAGAAAAATCAAGCTATCAAGGAAGTCGCTAAGATTTACCAGTGGAATAAAAGCCAGCTCTACGCTGCCTACCATGATTGGGAAGAAAATCAAGAAAATGACTAATACTCTTCGAAAATCTCTTCAAACCGTGTCAACGTCGCCTTGTCGTAGGTGTGGTTACTGACTTCGTCAGTTCTATCCACAACCTCAAAACAGTGTTTTGAGCTGGACTTCGTCAGTTCTATCTACAACTTCAAAGCAGTGCTTTGAGCAACCTGCGGCTAGTTTGCTCTTTGATTTTCATTTAGTATAAACAGGGAAGTTTGCCTTCTTCCCTTTTTTTGTTATACTAGTAGAAGAAAAAAATAGAAAGATTTGTGGGAGTGAAAAAGTCCGGGGGACTTTTTCAGCTTGAGCCAAGAAATTCGAGAGCGAGGAAAGTCCGGGGGACTTTTTCAGCTTGAGCCAAGAAATTCGAGAGCGAGGAAAGTCTGGGGGACTTTTTCAGCTTGAGCCAAGAAATTCGAGAGCGAGGAAAGTCCGGGGGACTTTTTCAGCTTGAGCCAAGAAATTCGAGAGCGAGGAAAGTCTGGGGGACTTTTTCAGCTTGAGCCAAGAAATTCGAGAGCGAAGTAAGTCCAATGGACTTTTTCAGCCTGAGCCAAGAAACTCGAAAGCTCGTAAGTCTGATTGGCTTTTTCAATGTGAATCTTAACTTCACACTCCCAAAGAGGTATTAGTGTCGTGTCTCAATCTTATATCAATGTTATCGGTGCTGGTTTGGCAGGTTCTGAAGCAGCTTACCAAATCGCAGAGCGTGGTATTCCAGTTAAACTTTATGAAATGCGTGGTGTCAAGTCGACTCCTCAGCACAAAACAGACAATTTTGCTGAGTTGGTTTGTTCCAATTCTTTGCGTGGGGATGCTTTGACAAATGCAGTTGGTCTTCTCAAGGAAGAAATGCGTCGCTTGGGTTCTGTTATCTTGGAATCTGCTGAGGCTACACGTGTTCCTGCCGGTGGAGCCCTTGCGGTGGATCGTGATGGTTTCTCTCAAATGGTGACCGAAAAAGTGGTCAACCACCCCTTGATTGAAGTGGTGCGTGATGAAATTACAGAATTGCCAACAGATGTTATTACAGTTGTGGCGACTGGTCCCTTGACTAGCGATGCCCTGGCTGAAAAGATTCATGCCCTTAATAATGGCGATGGCTTCTATTTCTACGATGCAGCAGCGCCTATTATCGATGTCAACACTATCGATATGAGTAAGGTCTATCTCAAATCTCGTTATGATAAGGGAGAAGCAGCCTATCTCAATGCTCCAATGACCAAGCAAGAGTTTATGGATTTCCATGAAGCCTTGGTCAATGCGGAAGAAGCACCGCTCAATTCTTTTGAAAAAGAAAAGTACTTTGAAGGATGTATGCCAATCGAAGTCATGGCCAAACGAGGCATTAAAACTATGCTTTATGGTCCTATGAAACCAGTCGGTCTTGAGTATCCAGACGACTACACAGGTCCTCGTGATGGAGAATTTAAAACCCCTTATGCGGTGGTTCAACTTCGTCAGGACAATGCAGCTGGTAGCCTCTATAATATCGTCGGTTTCCAAACCCACCTTAAATGGGGAGAGCAAAAGCGCGTTTTCCAAATGATTCCAGGTCTTGAAAATGCGGAGTTTGTTCGTTATGGGGTCATGCACCGCAATTCTTACATGGATTCACCAAATCTTCTGGAGCAGACCTACCGTTCTAAGAAACAACCAAATCTCTTCTTTGCTGGTCAGATGACGGGTGTGGAAGGCTATGTAGAGTCCGCAGCATCAGGCTTAGTTGCAGGTATTAACGCGGCTCGACTCTTCAAGGGTGAAAGTGAGGCTATTTTCCCAGAGACAACAGCGATTGGAAGTCTAGCTCATTACATCACCCATGCCGACAGCAAACATTTCCAACCAATGAATGTCAACTTTGGGATTATCAAGGAGTTGGAAGGCGAACGTATCCGTGATAAGAAGGCTCGTTATGAAAAAATTGCAGAGCGTGCCCTCAGCGATTTAGAGGAATTTTTGACTGTCTAATTTTTTTGAAAGAATCGCTCATGATACTATAAAAATCTTAGAAATTGTGATAAAATAGGTAGGATAAAAGAAGGAGAGTGAAAATGGCGAATCCCAAGTATAAACGTATTTTAATCAAGTTATCAGGTGAAGCCCTTGCCGGTGAACGTGGCGTAGGGATTGATATCCAAACAGTTCAAACAATCGCAAAAGAGATTCAAGAAGTTCATAGCTTAGGTATCGAAATTGCCCTTGTTATCGGTGGAGGAAATCTCTGGCGTGGAGAACCTGCAGCAGAAGCAGGTATGGACCGCGTTCAGGCAGATTACACAGGAATGCTTGGGACTGTTATGAATGCTCTTGTGATGGCCGATTCATTGCAACAAGTTGGTGTTGATACGCGTGTGCAAACAGCTATTGCAATGCAACAAGTGGCAGAGCCTTATGTCCGTGGACGTGCCCTTCGTCATCTTGAAAAAGGCCGTATCGTTATCTTTGGTGCCGGAATTGGTTCACCTTACTTCTCAACAGATACAACAGCGGCCCTTCGTGCAGCTGAAATCGAAGCGGATGCTATCCTTATGGCTAAAAATGGGGTCGATGGTGTTTACAATGCCGATCCTAAGAAGGACAAGACAGCCGTTAAGTTTGAAGAATTGACCCACCGTGACGTTATCAATAAAGGTCTTCGTATCATGGACTCAACTGCTTCAACCCTCTCAATGGATAACGACATTGACTTGGTTGTCTTCAACATGAACCAACCAGGCAACATCAAACGTGTCGTATTTGGTGAAAATATCGGAACAACAGTTTCAAATAATATCGAAGAAAAGGAATAAGAAAGATTATGGCTAACGCAATTATTGAAAAAGCTAAAGAGAGAATGACCCAGTCTCACCAATCACTTGCTCGTGAATTTGGTGGTATCCGTGCTGGTCGTGCCAACGCAAGTTTACTCGACCGTGTACATGTAGAATACTATGGAGTAGAAACTCCTCTTAACCAAATTGCTTCAATTACCATTCCAGAAGCGCGTGTTTTGTTGGTAACACCATTTGACAAGTCTTCATTGAAAGACATCGAACGTGCCTTAAACGCTTCTGATCTTGGTATCACACCAGCTAACGATGGTTCTGTAATTCGTTTGGTTATCCCTGCTCTTACAGAAGAAACTCGTCGTGACCTTGCTAAAGAAGTGAAGAAAGTCGGTGAGAATGCTAAAGTGGCTGTCCGCAATATCCGTCGCGATGCTATGGATGAAGCTAAGAAACAAGAAAAAGCAAAAGAAATCACTGAAGACGAATTGAAGACTCTTGAAAAAGACATTCAAAAAGTAACAGATGATGCTGTTAAACACATCGACGACATGACTGCCAACAAAGAGAAAGAACTCTTGGAAGTCTAAAAATAAACAGAAAAACTCAGTTGGCATTGCTGGCTGAGTTTTGTTCGAAAGAAGGAAATATGAATACAAATCTTGCAAGTTTTATCGTTGGACTCATCATCGATGAAAACGACCGTTTTTACTTTGTTCAAAAGGATGGCCAGACCTATGCTCTTACCAAGGAAGAAGGTCAACATACAGTAGGGGATACGGTTAAAGGTTTTGCCTACACGGATATGAAGCAAAAACTCCGCTTGACAACTCTAGAAGTGACTGCCACTCAGGACCAATTTGGTTGGGGACGTGTCACAGAAGTTCGTAAAGACTTGGGTGTCTTTGTGGATACAGGCCTTCCTGACAAGGAAATCGTTGTGTCACTCGATATTCTCCCTGAGCTCAAGGAACTCTGGCCTAAGAAGGGTGATCAACTCTACATCCGTCTTGAAGTGGACAAGAAAGATCGTATCTGGGGACTCTTGGCTTATCAAGAAGACTTCCAACGTCTGGCTCGACCTGCCTACAACAACATGCAGAACCAAAACTGGCCAGCCATTGTATACCGCCTCAAGCTGTCAGGAACTTTTGTTTACCTGCCAGAAAATAACATGCTTGGTTTTATCCATCCTAGCGAGCGCTATGCAGAGCCACGTTTAGGGCAAGTTTTAGATGCGCGTGTCATTGGTTTCCGCGAAGTGGACCGCACTCTGAACCTCTCCCTCAAACCACGTTCATTTGAAATGTTGGAAAATGATGCCCAGATGATTTTGACTTATTTGGAAAGCAATGGCGGTTTCATGACCTTGAATGATAAGTCATCTCCAGATGACATCAAGGCAACCTTTGGCATTTCTAAAGGTCAGTTCAAGAAAGTTTTAGGTGGTCTTATGAAGGCTGGTAAAATCAAGCAAGACCAGTTTGGGACAGAATTGATCTAGGGTGACATATGAGAAAATCATTTTACACTTGGCTCATGACCGAGCGCAATCCTAAAAGTAACAGTCCCAAAGCTATCCTAGCAGACCTAGCCTTTGAAGAATCAGCTTTTCCAAAACACACAGATGATTTTGATGAGGTGAGTCGCTTTTTGGAAGAACATGCCAGTTTCTCTTTTAACCTAGGAGACTTTGACGCTATCTGGCAAGAATACTTAGAACACTAGCATGATTCATTGGGTTTGGGCTAGTAATTTCTCCATCCCTTTGCTATAATCCCGACTTTA